>CAIYXD010000573.1 GCA_903930085.1 uncultured Flavobacteriia bacterium | reverse complement strand
TATTCGATGAAAAATGGAACAATTACGCGAAAAGGAAAGCCACACGATTTCTATTACAAGCCAAAACGAATCGAAGAAGCAAAATTGTTTGGTGCAATAAATTCCGTAAATTTAAAAGGTAAACGCACCTTGTTTCGTCCGGATGAATACCTACTTACGGATATTTCTGAGGAGGATCCGAATCGTGTAGAGGTAAAATTTGAGCGTTTTTTATTTTCAGGACCGGTGTACGAAAATTACTTTAGAACACAGAACAACGAAAAAATTGTATTATTTAGTTTTAATTCCATGGAACATGTCCGAACAATCCGCATCCACAAAAAATACTAAACACTTAAGTCTTTCTGAAATTCCAGGTTTACTGAAGGAAGCAATTGTGGAATTTTTTCAACGGGATGGTTTATTTCATGGAGCTGCATTGGCATATTATACGCTTTTCGCAATGGTTCCGCTATTTTATTTGAGTATTTCAGTGATTGGTAGATTTATTGGTCAGGATGTGATGCTGGAAATTATTAGCGACCTACTGCAAAATAAAATTGGCATTCAAGATGTAAAAGGAATTATGGATTTCATGAAAGAACTGGACTTTGAAAAAGGAAATTTCTTTTTGGAATTTGTGAGTATAATTGCCTTGCTGGTAGCAAGTTCTGCCTTTGTAGTTTGCTTAAAAGCTAGTTTGAACGCATTTATGGGAATTAAACTCCAATATTCCTCCAAACGCAAACAAGTATTATCTACTTTGCTGTTTCGAATCCTTTCTGTTGGCTATGTCGGGGTGATAACAGTATTTATCATTCTCCTTTATTTTGTGCAAACAATTGTATTGACAATCAGCTCCTCCATCTTTGAAAATAGTGCGTTTTTCGGTGAAATATTTACTGGAATCGTTCAGCATGGTTTCGGGATTTTTAGTAATGTCGTAATTTTTTCTTTGGTTTTTAAATACGTCCACAATGGATTTGTTCCTTGGAAATTAGCTTTTGGTGGCGCCATTCTTACTTCTGTTTTACTTTATTTAGGGCAACTATTAATCCAGTATTACCTTTTTCATTTTTTCTTTATGGCAAATGGTGGTTTTGCAGGATCGTTATTCATCATTCTAGCATGGGTGTATTATTCATCACAGATTATCTTTTTTGGTGCAAAATTTACTGCCGTTTATGCCAAGCGAATAGGAAAACCAATACAATTTAAGGAGTAATTTTAGGTTTTAATAAATCACTTATTATATAATATTTTACTTGATTTTTCCTTTACTTCTTAAAGAAAGCAGCACTAAAAATACAGCTATTTTCTTTTTGATTAGTAATTTGTCAAAAAAATGCTTACTAATTAAGAATTTATTTTATCTTTGGAAAAAAGTAAAATAGGGTAAGATGCAAATTGGAAATAATCTCAAGCTATTGCGGAAGCGATTAAAGAAATCGCAAGAGGAAGTTGCGCAGGAATTAAATTTAACCCGTTCCACCTATAGTGGTTATGAAAACGAAGTTGCTCAGCCGAGTTTGGATGGATTAATTGCTTTCAGTGATTATTACAAGGTTCCAATAGATGATTTAGTGCGCAAGGATTTCGAATCCCTTTCCGAAACCGAATGGGTGCGTATGGATCAAGGCTTGTATGCGGATGTTAAAGGTCAAAAATTGCGCGTTTTAACAGCAATGGTGGATGAAAATGATGAGGAAGTTATTGAAATGATTCCCTTGAAAGCAAGCGCGGGATACACTTCTGGTTACGCTGATCCGGATTACCTAAAAGTTTTACCAACATTTCATTTACCGTTTTTATCTAAAAATAAAAAATACCGTTCTTTTCCAATTATAGGAGATTCGATGCCGCCGGTTGGTGAAGGATCCCAAGTTGTAGCAGAATATGTGCAGAATTGGATGACAATTCGTTCCGGAACGCCATGTATCGTAGTTACTAAAGAAGAGGGAATCGTATTTAAAGTTGTACATAACTTGTTGGATTCCAGTCAGTCTTTTCAGTTGTGTTCAACCAATACTTTTTATAAACCCTACTTGGTGCACGCCAATGATATTTTGGAAATCTGGAAATTTGTGAATTATATTTCTCCCGAATTAAAAGATGTTCGCATGGATGATAACGATCTCAGTAAATCCATTCAGGATCTTCAAAAAGAAATTCACGATTTGAAAATCGCTTTGACTAAATAGGTTTGGTTTCTGAAAGTCAGCTTTCAAAAAAATATAATGGAGAAATGTAATGGAGAGTGGAGCTGTTCAATTAAACTGTACTAATATTCTTATTTAACTTTGAATTTCCCATCAAAAGCTTCAATTTTTTCTTCTAAAATCAATTCCTTCAAAGCCTTTTTTATCTGCTCGCTGCTAGCGTTTGTTTTATCTGTGCAATCCTCTATGGTTTGCATGTTTTGCAAAAATGGCATTAAAATTTCTTTCAATTCTTTTGTTCTGTAGGTCGTTTTAGAATTGTTTTTGCACACATCGCATTTTCCACACGGCTCGGATTCTTGTCCGAAATACTTTAATAATTGAACTGATCTACAAATTGGTAGTTCGATAAATTGGAGCGCTTTTTCTAGTTTTAGTTCCGCATTTTGTTTTCGGTAAGTATATACTTCGGCAGAAATGGAAAGGTAATCGTCCGGCAAGCGCTCGTGGGTTAATGTTACAGTAGGAAGTGAACTCTTCCAAGAGATATCTAGAACGCCATATTTTTCCAGTTGCTTCAATTGGTTTTCCAATTCCATCGTATTGATTGCGAGCCGTGTGCAGAATTCTTTTTCGTGAATTTCAAAATACTGCTCAAAAATCCCGGCATAACTTCTGGAAAGTAAGGTTGTTAGTCCTAGAAATTTTGAATGCTGGATCTGAAAATTATAGAGTTCTTTATTTCCTATAGCGTACTTCACTTTTGTTGGATGAAAAACGCCTTCTGAAAACACCAAATCATTGTTCATTTCCAGTATTTTCAGCGAATTGTATGCCTGCAGAGGATTTAACTGAAATGCGCTACACAATTTAGCAATCTCGAAAGGATAGGATTCGTCCTTTCCTGAACCAATTGCAATTTTCAGAAAATTACACACAGCACGATACGTTGTTTTTATAGTTGTAATCTCAGGGAACTGCTGCTTTATGCGTTCCTGTAAGGCAGTTAGATCTTGTTTTTCCCAAAATACAATTGCGCGGGATTCTTTCCCATCACGACCCGCTCGGCCAGCTTCCTGAAAATAAGCTTCTAACGTTGGCGGAAATTCATAATGCAAAACAAAGCGAACATCTGGTTTGTCGATTCCCATTCCAAAGGCGTTGGTGGAAACCATCACTTTTATTTTGTCGTTTAACCAATCTTTCAGCATGCGTTGCCGATCTTCCTTTGTCATTCCGCCATGGTAAACCCCAACACTAATTCGATTGGCTTGGAGTATACGGGCAACATCCTTCACACTTTTACGCGTTTGACAATAGACAATTCCACACAAATCATCGTGTGACTTACAATAGTTTACAATTGCAACTAATTTATTTTCAGACTCTTGTGTTTCGTAGCTTAAATTAGATCGTTCAAAGGAAGCTTCAAATATTTTCGGGCTTTTTAACTGTAATTGTTTTAAAATATCTGCTCTTACTTTATCCGTGGCAGTCGCTGTCAGCGCAATAATCGGAACATCCGGATGGATTTCACGTAATTTATAGATTTCTTTAAAAGCAGGTCGAAAATCATGCCCCCATTCTGAAATACAATGCGCTTCGTCGACTACTATTAGCCCAACATTCATTCCTTTGAAGCGTTCCATAAACAATTTGGATTGAATGCGTTCCGGCGATGTATACAAAAAATCCAAGCCGCCAAAGCGGGCATTGTCTAGCGTAATGTCCATTTCCCGGTGACTCATTCCGCTTATGATTGACTTAGCACGGATTCCTTTTGATTGCAAATTCGCAACTTGGTCCTGCATCAACGCTATCAATGGCGAAATAACCAAGGTGATTCCTTCTCTTGCAATTCCTGGAACTTGAAAGCAAAGTGATTTCCCGCCACCTGTAGGCAACAACGCTAGTGTGTCGTGACCATAAATGACAGCATCTACAATTTCTTCCTGCATCGGACGAAATCGGTCAAAACCCCAATACTTTTTTACTATTTCGCGACTTTTATCCATTCTTCCGTTCAACTGTCAAAAATAAAGAAATTAATTTGTAGGAATCAATATATCTATACTTTGTATGCTCAATCATTCTACTTATATTCGCAGCAAGAAATATACATTATGTTACAAGACATGCTTACAGTTAAAATTACGCCAACTTCCCATTCACTGCTTGAATCCGTAGATTGGAATAATTTACCATTCGGAAAGATTTTTTCGGATCATATGCTGGTAATGGAATATGCGGATGGGGCTTGGCAACAACCAGAAATTCTTCCATTTGGAAATATTTCAATTCATCCTGCAACTTCGGCAATCCATTATGGACAGTCGATCTTTGAGGGAATGAAAGCAAATAAAACGGAAGCAGGAGATGTCTTGATTTTTCGTCCAGATATGAATGCAAAACGATTCATCGAATCTTCTGAAAGAATGTGCATGCCAATTATTCCGGAGGAAATGTTCATTGAATTGGTGCGCAAGTTAGTGGAGGTAGACAAAGATTGGATTCCAAATAGAGAAGGTTTTTCCTTATACATTCGACCATTTTTATTTGCTACGGATGAATTTATTGGAATCAAACCATCCGAAACCTACAAATTCATGATTTTCACGTGTCCGGTAGGCGCTTACTATTCAGAACCTGTAAATGTAAAAATTGAAGAGTTTTATACGCGTGCTTCTGTTGGAGGTGTTGGACGTGCGAAAACGGCAGGTAACTATGGCGCTTCTTTGTATCCAGCAAAACAAGGGCAAATGAAAGGTTTCCACCAATTGGTTTGGACAGACGGAAAAGAACACAAATACATTGAAGAGTCCGGAACGATGAATATTGTTTTCGTTATCAATGGAACGCTTGTGACGCCGTCTGAAGAGTCCGATACAATTTTGCGCGGAGTAACAAAACGTTCGGTTGTTGAAATCGCAAAAAGCTGGGGTATTCCGGTTGAAGAGCGCAAAGTAACGGTAGAAGAAATTGTAACCGCTGCGAAAAATGGCAGTTTACAAGAGGCTTTCGGAGCAGGAACGGCTGCAACAATCGCTTCCATTGCAAAAATTGGTTACCGAGATGAGATTTTAGAATTACCTCCGGTAGAAACCCATACCATATCTATAAAAATTAGAACATACTTGGATGACTTAAAAGCAGGCAAAGTAGAAGATGCTTTCGGCTGGTGCTTAAAAGTGTAATTCATTTTCCATATAGAATAAAGGCTTCTCCAATTTTTGAGAGGCCTTTTTTTATGGAATTTTGTTTAATTTGCATCTCAAACTAAAAACGAAACATGCGCTATCACTATTTAATTACTGTAATTGCTTCCTTTCTGGTGTTTTCCTCTGTCTATTCGCAATCAGACAGTGTAACTGTAATTTTTGAGCTGCAAGATAAAACGTACCATGAAGCGGTTCAAAATGTGCAAGGAACTTTTGTGTTTGGACAAACAACTTTGTATGCGAAATCTTCTTCCAAAGGTAAAATTGCGCTAAAAATCCCGCAGAATTCCCTACTACTATTTTCACTGAACCATCCCGTATATGAACCTTTTTCTGCAACGAGAAAAATCAGCAGTAAAACATCGGATTCTCTAACTATTAGTGTAGATTTAATTCCAATTAAAAGTCAGTTTTTAAAAGAAATTGTCGTGAAATCTCCCGGTGTTCCAGATACCGTTTTCGAATCGAACCGATTAAGTGTGGCAGATTTCGAGATTCAGCGGGATGGAAAATTAATTTTACTGACCTATCCAAAACAATTGAAAAAAGGCTGCGAACTGCTTTTGTATGATGGTTTGGAAGTTTTAAATTCGTTCAGCGTCCCTGGAATTGCGGAAGAATTGGTGCACGATTACCGCGGGAATACGCACATCGTATGCAAAGAAAATGTTTTTGGTATCCATCTGAACAAAGAACGAATTGGAATTTCAACCTTGGAAAAGAATTATTTTTTCAAATACCTTGCACCAATTTTAGACACAAATAAATCGAAAATGTTCTTTTCTAATTTCAAAAAAGATTATCCGGCTTTCGATTATTACGCCTACGATCAGGAAGATTCGACCTACCTTAAAATTGTGGAAATTAAAGATGATTTGATGATGGAATTATACCGCTCAGAATACAAATGGGTGGATGTTCGAACAAAATTATGGGCTAAAAATAAGGAAATCGAAACTGGTGTAGATGCAGAAATCTGGGTTGGAGCGAATTTCTTTACGCAATCCATTTACTACAAAGAGCTCTATGCTCCTTTGTTTTACCGAAACGATTCAATTTTTGTATTTGATTATTATACGGACAAGTTGCTTGTGTTCGATGGGCGAGGAGAAAAAATGGATAGTATTGCAATTTACCACCATTACCAGCCAAAAGCAAGCGGTTGGATTAAACAACTTATTCAAGATAGAATAACTGGCGAAATATATGCCGTTTACGACAAAGCAGGATTTACTTTTCTCGGATTAATTGACACAAAAACGGGAGAAATAAAGGAAAAAGTTAAACTTGAATTTCGCTATATCGATAAGTTAGAAGTGCACAATAACTTTGTTTACTATGTCTACCGACCATTCGAATCAACACAAAAGAAATTTTTGTACAAGGAGCGCCTACCGTATGATTTCAAAAAAGCTGCGGTGCTTTACGGCACAGAAACTTCAATGGAAACTGGCAAGTGATCCGAATAACCGCCCAAGTATTTTGAACCGCCATAAGTTCTAAATGGAACAGTTTGTCCTTTGTATTCTTCTAGTAAATAATCAAAAGAATGAATCTTCCCTGAATTCGGAACCAAACTAATTTTTCGTGCAAAACAACTTTTCTTGCTCATTCCGGGTGAAACCATAATATGGTCTAAAATATTCCACTCCGACTTGTAATTATACGTTCCGCCAAAACTTCCAGACGAAGGAACAATTTGTGGCTGAAGCTTTTCTGCTACCAAAAGTGGCGCTTTGTCGGTCGGATGATCGTTCAAATCACCCATAAAAACAATTTTATAATCTGGAGAAACTGCGAGTAGGGAATCGATGAATTTTCGTGCGTTTTTTGCAGCTTCCAATCTATTTGCTTCACTTGTTTCTTGTCCTCCGCTGCGACTAGGCCAATGGTTAACCATTGCGATAATTGTATCTTTTTTTGCCGCAAATTTTCCCCATAAAATATCCCGAGTTGCACGCGAATTTTCACCAGGTAAAGCAAATCGAATGAACCCAGATTGCGCAAGTTTCAAATAAGAGCTATCGTAAAGTAATGCAACATCGATTCCACGGGCATCCGAACTTTCATAGTGTAGAAGTCCGAAGTTGTTTAATTTGGAAGAATTGTTTTTCACATCTCTAACCACTTTTGCGTTCTCAATTTCACACATACCGATGAACATAGGTTTGTTCAGTTCATTAATTACTTTGTTGATGTGCTGAATTTTTTCAGTATATCTTGCGGAAGTCCAATTGTTTTTTCCAGCTGGTAAAAATTCAGCATCGTCGTTCAAACCATCGATTGTATCGAATAAATTTTCCACGTTATAAAAAGCAATACTTCTTGTTTTTTGGGAAAATAAATTTATTCCGAAGAAGATTACGAGAAAACAAAGGAAGATATATTTCATAGGTTTTTTTTGGACAAATATAGAGTTTTGCTTCGTACGGTAAACCAAGTCAATGTAAAATTCAGATTAATAATCTCTGCCTTTTTTACATGTACGCCATTTGAAATTAAATTAGAATGGAACCACCCAATTTCTTGCCATTGGACCTTCACAAAAAATGACATCCAAAATAGAAAGGTGCGGATTAAATTCTTCCGCTGAATTAAAAACTTGATGATAGGAAGCAATTGCTGTAGAATTGGAAAAGTCAGAACCTCGAAAGTCACGCAATTCATTTGAATGCAGGTATTCTTCAGAAGTTTTCAATTCAATTGAAATATCGAGCCAGTTTAAAATACGTCGTGTAGAATTCAAATTAAATTTAACAAGATTTTTTTCCTTGGCGTAAATTAATTCTTCTACTTCTGATCCGTAGTAGTCAAAAAATGGGGCAGAGGCATACGCACTTTCAATAGCTTTCCAATGTGATTTACGCCAATCTGCATCGTATGCAATTTCTATCGCTTCGAGAACTGTTTTTGAACCATTTTTTCGAACAACTGGAATATTTAATTGCAACGATCCATTTGCGGTAGCTATTTCACATCGCGTGCGCAGCGTTTGCTTAACAAAATGTTCTTTAACTTCCAGTATGCCATGTTCTGCTTGAATCAATTCCCTGAAATAGGCAATATTTCCAAAATAGGCAACCGGAAAAATAGATGTCATTAGTGAATCATTTTAAACAATCTTTCCCAACGAATACCAATTAATGGATCCGAACTTTTAGAGAACCAAACCATAGAAGCGCGCCCTACAACATGGTCTTCCGGAACAAAACCCCAAATTCGAGAATCGGCGGAATTATAGCGATTATCTCCCATTAGCCAATAGTAATTCAACGCAAAGGTGTAAGAAGAAACTTTTTTATTGTCAAT
>CAIYXD010000572.1 GCA_903930085.1 uncultured Flavobacteriia bacterium | reverse complement strand
GAAACCGGTAGTGTCTTGAAATCTTTTGCGTATCCAAGTGGTCAAATCTATAAACAGTTTGGTATAATAGAAGGAGTGATAGAGTAAACATGAATTTGTTTCATCACCCGTTTCATCATTACCAACGCCGTAACACTTTTAGATTTTATGGAAGCACTAGAGAAATTATTCGGAAGCGCCGCACGAATCAAAACATTAAAGTTTTTTCTTTTTAATACAGGAGAATTATTTGAAAAAGAAACAATTGCTTCACGCACAAAAATTTCTTCTCGTATTCTGCAAAAAGAGCTTAATCTTTTTGAAAAAATAGGTCTGATTAAAAAAAGAAATTTTTTTATAACTAAAGAACGGCGCGGTGGTAGAATCCAAAAAGTACGAACAAAAGGATATGAAACGGTAATCGAACATAAGTTATTTACTCCTCTTCAAAACCTATTAGTCAAAAATAGTCCTATGTCATCAAACGCTCTGGTGCAGAGATTGAGTCGTCATGGCAAGCTCAAACTCGTGATTGGTGCAGGAGTGTTTATTCAAGATATGGATAGTCGTGTAGATCTATTGATTGTGGGAGATGAAATAAAAGAGAATACTCTCAAAAGCACTATTGCTACACTCGAATCAGAGATAGGGAAGCAACTTCGGTACACAGTTTTGACTGTACAAGACTTTAAATATCGTCTTGGAGTGTATGACAAACTGGTCCGGGACATTTTGGATTATCCACACCAAATCTTTCTCGATAGAATAGGGGTGTAATTGTTGATATAATGGAATGAGGTGTATTCACTTAGTGCGTCATCCTCGACTATCTAATGTGCGTCATCCCCGTGAAAACGGGGATCCAGAAATAAAACCACTGGATTCCCGCATCCGCGGGAATGACGTCTAGAGTATGTTCGCGGGAATGACGTTGCTAAGAGTGTTATTAATAAAGTTTATAATAATTTAAATAAAATATATGGCGTTCGATAGTCTGAAAATGGCACTTACTGATGCGTTTAGTAGTTTGCTTGTTGGTGTAGTTGAGTTTATTCCAAAATTAATAGTTGCAGTTGTAGTTGTTATATTGGGATGGGTGATTGGAGCAGCGATATCAAAAATTATCAATCAAATATTCAGAACTCTTAGAATTGATTCAGCACTTGAAGCTGCTGGAGCAAAACAACTCGTACACAAAGCAGGTTTTAATTTAAACTCAGGTTTGTTTGTGGGAGAACTTGTAAAATACTTCATTGTTGTTGTTTCATTCATGGCAACATTTAGTATTCTTGGATTGAACGATGTAAATATGTTCCTTCAAGGAATCGTGCTTGGATACTTGCCACAAGTGATTGTTGCAGTACTTATCCTCGTAGTTGCAATCGTACTTTCTGAAGTAATGAGAAAAGCTGTCGTTGCAGCCGCAAAAGCAGCAGGAGTACACAAAGCTGGACTTCTTGGTTCAATTACTAAATGGTCAATCTGGATCTTTGCAATACTTGCAGCATTGTTTCAACTCAATATTGCAGCAACATTTATCCAAACACTGTTCACTGGAGT
>CAIYXD010000571.1 GCA_903930085.1 uncultured Flavobacteriia bacterium | reverse complement strand
TTCTCCGGTAAATTAGCTGGAGAAAATCACCATCCGAAATTTGTGCCACCCGTTTTTGACATCCTTGAAAAAGATGGGTTTTTCCGAAAAGGCGAAGCAATTGTCAGTAAAATCAATTTTTCTGTTGAAGATCTGGAAAATGCAGAAGATTTCTGCCACGCAAAACAATTTCTGGAAGACGAAAAAGCACAAGCTACCCTAAACTTGAATGCACAACGCCAAATTGTTCAAGAGAAAAAAAAAGCGCGGAAAATCAAACGAAACGAAGCAATTTCGATTTTGTCTTCGGAAGAATATACTTCCTTGTTGGAAATTCTAGGCAAAGAAAGCGTGGAGCAACATTACATCTACAAAGATCTCGCGAATTACTGGAAGAATCGAATTGCAGAAGCAGAAAACCAACTTTCTGTTTTCACCCAACAAATTGATGCGCTAAAAGAAGAACGTAAAACGCGCTCCGCAGCAATTCAACAACAAATTTTTGAACACTATACTTTTTTGAATCAAGCTGGCGAGACGAAAGATTTGTGTCAGATTTTTGAACATACGAGCGACATAAATCCTCCGGCTGGAGCAGGAGAATGCGCCGCTCCGAAACTCTTGCAGTATGCATTTTTACACCAACTGAAACCAATATCGATTGCCGAATTTTGGTGGGGAAAATCGCCAGGCGGAGAAATCCGTAAACATGGAAGCTTCTACCCTGCTTGCCGCGGAAAATGTGAGCCAATCCTTGGACACATGCTTGCTGGAATAGAAATTGACGAAAACCCAATGCTAACAAATCCAGCACTTGGCAAGGAACTGGAGACAATTTTTGAAGACGACTATTTGGCAGTAATCAGCAAGCCGGCAGAATTTTTATCCGTTCCTGGAATCAATATCCAAGATTCAGTTTACGATCGCATGAAATTAAAATACCCGGAGGCCAAAGGGCCTTTGGTTGTGCACCGATTAGACATGTCGACTTCGGGTTTGATGCTGATTGCAAAAACAAAAGAAGTACACAAAAGTCTGCAACGCCAATTTATCAATCGCTCGGTGAAAAAACAATACATCGCGCTATTGGATGGAATTATTGCAGAAAACGAAGGAATTATTGATTTGCCCCTGCGCGTAGATTTGGATAATCGTCCGCAACAAATGGTGTGTGAAGAGCACGGAAAGAGAGCGATTACCCACTGGAAAGTTTTGGAACGCAATACAAAAACCACAAGAATTCAGTTTTCACCAATCACAGGAAGAACGCACCAATTGCGTGTGCATGCAGCCCATCCACGAGGTTTAAACACAGCAATCTTAGGCGATGATTTGTATGGGAAAATTCAAAATCGCTTGCATTTACATGCGGAATCCATCACGTTTCGACATCCGATTTCCGCTGAAATACATACATTTAGCGCCCCTGCTGAATTTTAAATTTAGTCCATTAACACCAAGCGATTTGCAGATATTCCGTATATTCGCTCCTACTGAAATTTAAAAAAATCGAATGCAACCTAAAATATTACTTTTTTTTTGTGGACTTCAATTTTTAACAAGTTGTATTAAGCAAACAGATTGTGGTAAACCAATTTTTATAATTGCACCAATCGAAGTAATGGAGGGAGAAGATCTAACCCTTGGGGTAAAAAATGTTTTAGACGGAACAAACACCTATTTCTACTGGGAATTTCCAGATATGTCAGCGTATAGTTCTACCGTTGACGGAATGGTTGAAGTTTCTGATTTTGATCCAATTACAATTTACAAAGTGGATTTTCGGGACGAAGGAAATTATAGATTCAAGGTTTCACCTGGCCAGGACGAATGCGACACTAAGATTACCAGTAAATTCATAAAAGTAATTCCAAAAGTTTCTCCTTGCTTTACGGATTTTAGTGATAACACCATGTTACTAACGGAATCGTTTTCTGCCAACCCATTTAATTTAACCCTAACACCATATGTTTCAGGAGATACACTAAACCAAGATCTCCAAATAAATCTAGGAATGACTGGCGGAAATAATTTCGGCTACGCGTTAAATTTTTATTTCGACATCCCAAAACCTACCCATTCCAGCACGTATACAATGCGCAACTACTACCAGAATTTTAGCGATAGTCAAATAGAAGATGATCCTTACATTCAAGTTGAAGTTGCATTTTCCCCAAATAATGAAGGCTATGATGCTTATCGTTTAGTTGAAAACACGCAAAATATTTACGTTAAACGAGAAGGAAACACCTTGATTTTTAGCTTTTGTGATGTTGTATTTACAAAAGCCAGCTCAAATCCAGATAGAACTATTTCCATGAGCGGAAAATTTAAAATTACCTTGTAGGTATAGCTATTTTTTTCTACCCTAATTTTAGCGGGAAAAAAAAGCTAAATGCGATTTTAGTGCTTACTTTTGAAGACTTAAAAAATGGATAAAATGAACTACAAAACCCTCATTGGACAATTGCGCATTTTAGCAATTTTAGAAGGAATTTCGTATATTTCCTTTGGATTAACAATGCCTTTAAAATACATGTTAGACATCAAAGGTCCTAATTACGTTGTTGGAATGGCGCATGGCGTACTTTTTATCGCATATTGTATTTGGGTGATGCTGAATTATTACACGAAAAAATATTCTTACACAACCACATTTATTTTGTTAGTTGCGTCGCTGGTGCCATTTATGACTTTTTGGGCAGAGAGAAAGTTATTGAAGAACATTAAATAATAGCTGTAATTTCAGAAATAATTGAACCACAAAGCGAACGGAATATTTTAGCCTACAAACGAATCAAACTGTATCTCCAAAGTAAACGGAAAGATTTTACGTAAATTTAAAATTACCGAGGATGCAATTGAGCCACATCAGTAAAAAAGAAATTCCACATGGCGAAGAAGTCCGTGGAAAAGATATTCGAGAGGGAATTGTTGAGTTGATCACTTCCAAATTTCCGGATTTTAATGTAGAAAGTTTTATTTCAAATGACGAATTAAATAGATTCCGAAGGTTGTATTTAACCTCTTTGATTACAGAAGAAAAAGGTGAATTGGCAATCATTGATAACGATGTCATGTCTGCAATAAAAAACAACG
>CAIYXD010000570.1 GCA_903930085.1 uncultured Flavobacteriia bacterium | reverse complement strand
GAAATGTGTTTACTGTAATTTACGTGGCGTTCTTGTATAAAACTTTTCAGATAACGCCAAGCATAACTTTCGCCACCCGGCTGAAAATTTTTATTGCGGATGGTAATTGTTTCGTCTAGCGGATTTCCTTTTATTTCATCGGAAAAAGCTGTTGGAAGCGCCAGAATATTCCACCCTTCTTCTTGTACCAATTTTGGATGCTGTGTCATGGTTTCCATCCAGCGTTTATCCCAAGTACTTCGGGATTTCAACTTTCGAATTACGCCATGCATCTGCGATTCCTGCCATTTAATTGCATTCTCTCCGCAAAAATCTTGCACCAATTTATCGCGGTCATACGTACATTTATTACCAATTTCCTGGTGCGAGTAAATGTGTTGAATGGCGTAACTATCGGCTAATTTTTCCAAAACCGGTAGTACCTCGCCGTGAATGCAATAAATCTGAGCATTTAAATCCTGCAACTTCTGCTGCATTTCTTGAATCGATTCGTAGACAAACCGCCAATGTCGCACGTCGCTATCGTCGTATTGCATCACCGAAGGCTCAAAGAAATAAACCAACAATACAGGAATGTTTTGCTGTTGTGCAAGTTGCAACGGCTCGTGATCTGTGAAGCGCAAATCGCGTTTAAACCAAACAATATTGATGGGTTGTTTCATCTATTTTTATAACACGTGGTGGGTTCAATTGTTTGTGCTTACGTTTTTTTATCGCTTGCTATTTTTTTTGTTTTCTATAGCTATTGGTCAAATATTGGTGAAAAGTAGCTGCCTTTTTTCAGAAAAATAAATCGTTCCCTTACTGAACGTAAATTGATTACGATGTTATTCCCTTTTTTTGCGATTAATTGTTGATTACTTTTTAATCTTTTGTTGATTACTTTTTAATCTTTAAAACAAATAAAGGTGTATTTTTGCAAATAGAACGGAGACAAAGTAAAGCTATATTTCTATGGTTTTATCTTTCACTTATTTACGATATGCAGCCTTCACTATTTTTAATTAATCTATTGAATAATGGCTGGTTTACGCTCAATTGCACACATGGATCTCGACACCTTTTTTGTGTCGTGCGAACGCTTATTGGATAGCCGTTTGAATGGGAAACCGATTCTTATCGGAGGCATCACCGACCGCGGAGTTGTAGCATCGTGCAGTTACGAAGCGCGCAAGTTTGGTATCCATTCCGCTATGCCAATGAAAATGGCGAGAGAACGGTGTCCGGAGGCAATCCTAATTAAGGGAAATACGCATACGTACACAAATTATTCCGCGCTTGTGACAGAAATCATTCGCGAGGCTGCACCCGTGTACGAAAAATCATCCATCGATGAATTTTACATTGATTTTTCCGGTATGGACAAATTTTTCGGAACGATGAAATACGCTTCCGAGCTGCGGGAAAGAATTATTCGAGAAACGGGTTTGCCAATTTCGTTTGGACTATCACAAAATAAAACGGTATCGAAAATCGCAACTGGAGAAGCAAAACCAAACAACCAGATGCGCATTGACTACGGAACAGAAAAAGGTTTTTTG
>CAIYXD010000569.1 GCA_903930085.1 uncultured Flavobacteriia bacterium | reverse complement strand
TAAATGTTTAAGTGAATTGATGGTGGCATCTATGTTTGCCTTTTCATATTTGGCATCAAGAATAGACATAGGAGTTGATGCTGTTGCAAAAACATCCTGTGAATTGCCAAGGTTCTTAACACGATTGTCTATATAAGACAAATCTGTGTTTTGTGTCCGCATTGGTATCACAATGCCATCCCACTTTAAATGTTTAGTGGAAAATAGGATATCCATCCCTAGAGCGATTTGTAGGTCGCGTCCAATGATCATATCATACTTGGATTGTTGAGCTGTTTCATCCACAGCTACGTTCCAGTTGATTTCGCGGCTTGGAGCGAATTCTGGTAACGAAAACTGCAAAGGAATCTCGTATTTAGTTACGAATTTTCCTGAGTTTGTAGTCCAAGAGACTTCATTGAGTTGTTTTCCAGTTTCAAAGAATTGATCTGGCAGGCTGTTTCTTTTTATAATAGTTCTGGTACAACCTGTGTCTATTAGTACTTTATTAAGTAAAATAGGCTTGTTATTGACATCACTACTAACTGTTATGGCTACTGATACTTCTAGTATCAAACCTGTAGTGTGTGTAGTGTCAGGAACATTTGGATTTCGAATGTTATTTATTACATGAATTTCACATGATTCTTGACTCATATGATCAATGAGATTTTGTATTTCAGAAGTGTTGGTTAAACAATTTACATTGTTTGTTGCTTCTTTCATGTCAATGGCAGTGGTTCCAAGCGGAATTATATGATCTTCACTTGACTTGAATACATTTGCACCTGTCTTCTTTTTGGCTATTGTAGTAAAGTATTTGCGTTTCAAAAATGCTTTCATTTTGAAAATAACATGTGTACTAAACTTATGTTTTACGATTTTCGTAAGTTTTGTAAGTGCGGTTTTAGAATTATTGCTATCGCTGCGCAGTGTCGCGCAATTTTCAAAATGTCGTTCGACGTTAGCACTGACGATACTTTCGTCAAATTTATTTTTGAATGACGCAGCGGGTTTCGCTTCCATCATTAAGGTTTGTGATGCGCTTCTTGTTTCAGAAGTCATCTGGTTGGGAATATCGAATACGAATACCGGGCAGGAAATATTGTCCTCGGTGATAAACGACGGGAAATTTAGTCGATGTGCCAGTGGAGTTCCACTTAGGTGTCGTATCGCTCGAAAACGTTCGCGAACGTTTCCAGGAGGCGATGGATGTTTTAAAGTTTCTCGTTTGAAGTTGTCAAGGAATTCAAAATTGCCCTTAACAGTATGCCCTGTTTCTGGTGCGTCGTACGTCTCAAACGGAACCATTGCTGATATATTTTGGAACGTCATCTTGGTTGTCCCTCCAGCAATTGATGACCAACAGCGAGTTGTCTTCAAGCTGGGTTCTATGTCACTTGTGACTTCTTTAAACGCGAAAGTCTTGTTGACGTCGTTCGTTTAAACAGAAAAAAATATCGATGTTCGAAGGCTTGTCGCAATTCCCTATAAGAGAAACAATCGAAATCGGATGCTCGTTGCGTTTCGCTTGAAAGCGTAGAATTCGTTGGCTCGTTGTCTTTAAAATTGAGAATACGTAGACTTGTATGAAGTTGTAGTTTTGAGCCTCCACTTTTTTCTTCAACAACCGACTCGTTGAATCCAAATCTTGTAGCTTTGGAAAAAGACTTGGTGAGAGTAGAACCGTTTGAATCAATTGTCAATATCGCTTCTGTGTCTTCTCAGGTCGGATCTTGTCCACAAGTAAGTGTTAACACTTTGCCTTAACCTGTAGGATTAAAGGAGAAAGTAAAAGTAATAAAAAAACGATAAAACAGAAATTATGAGAATTAGTAATTATTCTAGATTCTTAGAATAAAGAAGATTCTTACTGGAAGAATCTTACTGATTTTTCCAACAAGAATCCATTACTGTTCCTTTTAACAAAAAGGAGAACTCATAACGGTTGTCTTCATTATCTCTAAAGAGAAAATTATAATTAGAAGTCTCTCTAGTTTCTAAATAAGAAACACATTATATTGATGTTTTA
>CAIYXD010000568.1 GCA_903930085.1 uncultured Flavobacteriia bacterium | reverse complement strand
TATGGTTTAATACAAGATCAATTTCAACGCTGTTCGGTAATCTTTGATTTCTTCCCGGTTGATTTTGTGGTCTGCATTTTTTAACAAATTCAATAAATAAAGCAAATTTTCCGTGCTCTCAATTTCGATTGGGTATTCATTTCCCTCTTCGTCTTCATCGTATTGCGCTTGAACATCAAAAGATTCATTATCCGCAAGATACTCGTAAGTTAAACGCAAAACTTTCGTCACCAAAGGATCTTGTTCCTTTAACGCATATTCTCTCAATTCTTTTAAATCCTCGATAAGTTTAGGTGCTTTTGTACCTTTTTTCTCCACTTTGGCAAGAATCTCGTCTAACTTGGTATTTGCTGCTGCAATCTTCATAATTCAATACATTTTCAAAAGAGTAACGTACACGTTTCTGCGTCACTTTCAATCACAAAGTTAAACATCTTATGAAATATCCGAACAATTTCATGGAAAACCTCACTATTTTTTCTAATATTTGGGGGTAAAGTCAGTTTTCTGCTTAATTTGCAACTTGGAAAAACTATTTTTGTAGAATAATATATTACACGGTTTGATAGATTTAACAATAAAAGGAATTGTCACTGGCTTTATACTAAGTATAATGATTGGTCCGGTTTTCTTCGTTTTGCTGGAAACAAGCATTAGAAAAGGCGCTCGGGCAGCATTGGCGTTGGACTTGGGCGTTCTTTTGAGTGATTTAGTATATATTTTGATTGCCTACGTTTTCTATTCAGAGGTTGCCGCACTAAATTCTGGAGAAAAATCTGGTCTGCTCAAAATTATCGGTGGCTCCTTATTTATGATTTTCGCTTTCATAACGTTTTTTAAAAAAGTAAAGGAAATAAAAGTCGATGCGGTAGGTAAGGTTGTCCAAAAACCAAGCGATTATGTGATGCTTTCCTTAAAGGGATTTTTGCTGAACCTTGCAAATCCAATGGTTATTTTTTATTGGTTTAGCGTAATGACATTGGCGGAGAAAAATACAAATGCTCCGGATAATCAAGAAGGTTCTATCTTCTTTTTTATTTTGGTACTTCTCATCACGTTCTTTTCCCTCGACTTATTGAAGATTTTTGGCGCTAAGAAACTGCGGCCTTTGGTAACATATAAAGTGCTAGTCACGCTAAATCGCTTGATAGGAATTGTCTTTTTTGGCTTTGGTATCTTTTTGATTATCAAGGGAACGCTCAAAATATAAGCTAATCAGGTGTAACGGAACACGAAGCAAAAGTTATAGTATCTAAATATATTTCTAATGAAAATTGGTTTAATTTTACTCCTAATTCTTTCTTTTTCTTCTGTATTTTCCCAAGTAGTATTCAAGGAAAATCTTACAAAGAAGACTTCCCTCTTTTGGGATTTCAATAAAATTCAGTTGCAGGCAATTGGTTCCTATTACCAAGATGACTTGGATGTAACTACGGAAAACCACGGAAAATGGTTGTATTATGATCGAAATGGTGTGTTGGAAGAAGAACGAAATTATTTTCGGGGAATGCTGCATGGTCGAGTAATCTTATATTATCCAAACGAAAAAAAGAAGCAAGAAGGATATTTTTATCTGGATCAGCAGGACAGCGTTTACCGCGAATGGTCGGATGGTGGAAAACTTAGCGTGGAAGGACAATACAATTTAAATCAACCAACCGGAAAATGGACTTACTATTACCTGGACGGAAGAGAAAAGTCGGTGGAAGAAGTGAAAGGGAACGTGAATTACCTGGTTTCTTTTTGGCTACCTGATTCTTTGCACACGCAAACAATCTTCAATGGAACCGGCGAATTAGCGGTTTATTATTCCACCGGAACACTCAAAGAATGGTACAATTACAAAGACGGTTTAAAAGATGGTCCTTTTGAAGAAGTTAGTATTTACGGCTATAAAACGCTAGCAGGATTTTTTAAAGATGGCGAAAAAGATAGCACATGGACTTTCGCATATTATACGGGAGACATCGAAAAAACAAGTAATTACAAAAATGGTGTTTTGAATGGAGAATACAACTATTTCTACGATAGCGGTCAACTGAATGTGAAAGGTTTTTACGCGGACGGGAAAAAAGTTGGTCAATGGACTTGGTTTACCAACAAAGGAACGAAGGACATGGAAGGTTCTTTTGAAAACGATATCCAACACGGAGAT
>CAIYXD010000567.1 GCA_903930085.1 uncultured Flavobacteriia bacterium | reverse complement strand
GTTCCTCCCGCATACCATTGGTCTTTTGGTGTTTCAGATTGCGCATCGCCACAAGCAGTTAAAATTGATAGTGATAAAAAATAGATTACTTTTCTCATGGTTATTTTTGTTTTATGGTTTACTCTTTGAATTATTGCTAACGGCAGCGGGCTTGGCGCCGTGCCGACTTTTTAAATTAAAGTATAGTTCCGAAGTTAAATTAATTTCTTTCATATTAATCGTTTTTTCGAAGAAAGAGCTGAGGCATGGAGCTAAACCCGGGTTATGAGTAGTAATTAACTATTTCACCTGTTTCGCTCTGTTCCAAACAATTACTCCTAATTGAATTAAACATACGAACCAGTGGATTCCAATAGATATAATCCAGAAAAACCATGAGACTAAAGCTGTTCCACCACTGGAGTTATATTTTAGATCATACCACCAAAGCAATGAGTATCCTAGCTGAATACTTAAATGAATAATTATCGTTTGCTTTTTCTTTGAACTGTAAAATATGACTGCACCAAGTGTTATCCAATTTATGAAATAACAGGCTAAAATTAATTGATTATCTTCACTCATTCTATTTTAACTTATTGGTCACTAAACCCTGCTCTGCGATTACTCATAACGGTTCGCAGCTATAGGAAGTTGGCGGTCTTTACCACAAAACTTGATTTGAAAAACCAATGTTTGATTAACCACAAAGTTGTCTGCGGAGCACAGTGCCGCCAATTTCTTGTAGGTGCTGTTATGGGTTGGTTTTATTCTTTTATTACTTTAAATGTCTGTTTCAAATTCTCTCCCACACTCAACAAATAAATACCTACCGATAAATTACCTAATTCAATGATTGTGTCATCAGAAGTTATTTCTCCTTTAATTATTGTTTGACCTATATTATTATAAATCACATAAAATGAGCCTATTAGATTTATATTTGATTTTATATTGATTACACTTTGAGCTGGATTAGGAAAAACAGAAAACATATTACTACTTTCATCAATTCCTAAAGGCCCACAACCTACTGAAGTTAGTAAACTTGCTCTGGGCGCAACAATGGCTGTAGCTCTAATTCTAACTTTCTGCCCTTGTGTAAATCTGTTGACTAAAGGGCAATAAGCCATATAATTATACCGGCTGTTATCCCACACACCAGCCAAAGTACAAGGATTAGTTGTACCGCAATCGCTTTGTTTATGAGGTGGCGTATCGCATACACGATCTCCATCTATAAGACAATTGGTGTCTACCGGACAAGAAACATTACCACCATCACCATTGAAGGTATGATAAAGAAAAAAGCCGTGACCAACTTCATGAGGTAATGTTCCACTGTTACTTGTCATAGAGGTGGAAACAATAACTAATCCATCATAAAGTCCACCAACTGGATACGATGCATATCCAACAAAACTACCATTACAGATTTCGCTAACTACCCAAATATTATAATAGTCAGAAACAGGCCATCTACTTAAGTCCTTTATCGCAGTTTCAATTGCCCCGCTGCACGGATTACCCGATGGTGTTATTCCATTTGCTGAATAATTTACAACACCTGAACCGTCGACCCTATTAATGCCGTTGGTTGAATTACCGTTTGGATCTATACTCGCAAGGCAAAATTCCAATTCAACATCAACGCCTAAAGCGTTTACATTTCTAAATCGGTCATTAAGTCCTGCAATAGCTTGTTGAATTTGAATTTCCGAAATATTAGTACCTGTTCCAGTAGACTCGCCTAAATGCATAACATGAACTACAACGGGAATGGTGTATAGCGTAGATTTTAAATTATTATTTGCGTGATTTTGATTATTGGCCTCAACATTCGATTCAAGGTTAAGGATTTGAGTGCGATAAGCAGAATCAGTTTGCATCCGATTTATATGAATATAATCCGTGCCGCATTGAGCACTTTGTCCCATGCTCTCCATTTGAAAAAACAGAAGGGAAATTATTATTAGAATAAAATTTGAAGCTTTTTTCATCTGATCTCTTATTGTTTTTTTACTATTATGGCATTTTAGAATACGCCCCGTTTTTTTAGTGGGTTCTGGACTCCACTTACAAAGTTCAATAATACCATATTTTTGTCACATTGGGTGGTCAGCCCTTCGGCTTTAGCACACCGTCTTGGTTTTTGTTAGTTTAACTTGCCCATAACGGTTTCGGGCTTGGCGCCGTGCCAACTTTTTAAATTAATTATTGTTCCGAAGTTAGATTATTTTCTTTCATAAAAATCGTTTTCCGAAGCAAGATTGAAGGCATGGAGCTAAACCCGGGTTATGTGTTGCCTTTCTTTCCATCGTTATGGTTAAAATTTTATTTTGTCACGTTTGCAAAAGAATTTTGGGTTAATGTCCGAAGTAACACAACCTCCATCATAAATCTCTTTCATTCCGTAGCCGTCATACGTTGTATAAGGTGGCTGGTCTGTCGTATAGATAACTATTGTTTTTAGCCCATAAATAATAGGAACTGTCTGGTCGTGTTTATTACACTTTGGGCAAATAGTTTTTCCAAAATGCTTTTTATATTCCTTTGGCACTTTCAAAGTCAACGAAACCGTGTCTTTGTCGGTGGGCTTTATTGTCTGAACGTAAGTGTTGCCAACTCCAATAGCACGATAGTATATGTCAAATTCTTTGTCAGCCGTTGCCGAAATTTTAAAAGTTCCGTCTTTTTGAATAATGTTCCTTCCAATAACTAAAGTGTCAACGCGAAATTCAATATAAAGCCCAAAAATAATGTCCTTGTTTTTAGTGTCGGTCGCAACTGTCCCGATGAAAATAGTTTCCTTTTTCGGTGTCGCAACACCCAAAGTCAAAATGGTCAATATTATCAGCGTGAATGTCTTCATAAGGTTACACATAACGGTTTGCTGCCTGGCGAACGGCCCGACTCTTTAAATAAATCGTTACACCGAAGTTAAAATTATTTTCTTTCAAATTTATCTTTGTTTCGAAGCAAGATTTGAGGGCTGGCGCCATGACAGCTGTTATGGGTATTATTATTTATTTTTCTTTTTTTCAGGTTGAACATCTGAATCATATGCTTCAATTAAAACATCTAATTCATTTCCATTTTCTGATTCGATTGATTTGTTTGGATTGAATTTATAATCTGATTTGTCCTTTTGAATTTCTTTAAGCAATGAATCCGCATTATCAGTGCTGGTAATGTTGGAAATATTATCATCTATCTCTTTCATAGTCCGTGCAATTTGAAAGGAAACAGAAAATGTTTGAGCAAGGTCTGTCATTTCTTTATCTGTCAGTTTGTATTTTGATTTGTACGAAGCATAATCCATCTTCATATAGTCTGACATCGTTGGAAGAATTGTTCCTGAATTAACTTTGATTTCATTTTTATATTTAACAAGGCTATCAGATACTGCATTGTAGTTTTTTTCATTTTCAGACAATTCCTTGTGAGACGATGTACAAGCAGTTAAAAAAAGGAAAATGTATAGTTTTTTAGTCATATTCATCAATTACCCATAACG
>CAIYXD010000566.1 GCA_903930085.1 uncultured Flavobacteriia bacterium | reverse complement strand
GTCCAGTTGAATATCGTCTTCTGGACAGATTTGAGTATCTGGCGTTAGTGTTGTTATTGTTAATGGATCTGGTTCATCAATTGTTTCCGTTGCAGTTATAACGCAGCCATTTGCATCGGTAATAGTAAGAATGTGCACTCCTGCAAAAAGATCCGTAGCGGAATTGGTAGTTGAAACTGAATTATCCCAAAGATATGTGTAAGGTGCTGTGCCTTGCGTAATCGTGTAAATTAAAATCCCGTCGTTATCCGAGTTACACGTCACATCCGTTTGGGTTGCAACGGTTGCAATCATTCCTGGAATCTCCGTCACGGTAACATTTACTGTTCCAAAACAACCAATTGTTGAAGTAACAGTGCAGCTGTATGTTCCTGCTGCTAATCCTGTTGCTGTTTCTGTTGTTTGCTGCGCAGGATCGTTCCATAAATAAGAAACTGTTCCAAGTGGAGGTGTCATCGCCGCCGTTGCTGTTCCGTTTGAACCACCCGGACAAGAAACAACTGTTGTCGCTCCTGTAAATGCTGCCGGCGTATTTCCAACTATCACATTTGTGGAAGAAGCACATCCATTTGCATCAACCATTTGCACAATGTATGCTCCACCGCCAACGCCAGTAACCGTTTGAGTAGTAGCGCCCAAAGCAGGCCAGTTAAAAGTAAATGGAGCCAATCCCAATCCAGGATTTGCTGTCACTGTTCCAATTCCTGAACTACAAATGTCAGGAGTAGAAGTTGCTGTTACCGTTGAACTTACGCGGGTAATCCAAGTTGTATCACTCAATCCACCTACAGATGCATTACAAGCCGCTGCAGTTAAATAATAACCCGTTGTCCCAGGTAGAATTGTTGTGACATTTAAAACGCCGTTGTTATACGGTACTGTTGTGGCATTTACTGTGTTTGCCCATTGAACATTCGATGCTGTTGAAGAAGTTACGGTAACATATTGCGTTGTTGCAACGGTATAAGCAGTTGTATTTGTTGGGGAAGTTGGTGTAAATCTTCTTCCATCCTGATTTGCTGTCCAAACTGAATTGTTTCTCCCTGCAGTAATTGTTGCAGTTGCTCCAGAAGGGCTATTAACGCCTTGAATCGCCAATCCTCCATTCCAGCTGCAAGCTGGCTTTTGACCAATCATCATGTCAACTTTATTGGTTGTTTCATAAAAAATCAACGCACCATAATAGCATGTGTTGGCACATTGAAACGCATTGACGCTTTCATACAATACTACAAACATTCTATTCGGTGCAGTTCCAATTGTTTGGTATTTGATAGGTCCTATTGGTGCTTGAGACGGATTAATATCGGAATAAAACAGCATGGCTGAATTTCGTGTTGCAGTTAAGTTCCCACTTGGAAGTGTTCCTTGGCCTACAAGACCCCAAGGACATCCGCCATTCGCAAAACCAGTATTGAAACTTACCAATCCATTGGAGCCAATAACACATTGCGAGTAATTTGTTCCGTAGAAATTGAAATTGAATCCAACTGGAATAACTCCAGACCATGAATCATCCCATAATTGAGGAATAGTTGTTGGGTTATTTAATACAATTCCATTCGACACTGTTCCACCTGTAGGACCGCAATTGGTAATCTGAACGGTTTGTCCTTGGCATACTGTTGCATCATCACCTAAACAAAGTTGAACTTGAGAGTAGGATTGAAATGAAACTAAAATTGTGCTTATTGTAAATAGAATATTTTTCATTTTTATTTGGAATGTTTGTTTTTAGACGCTCAAATTTAGGCAAAGTTGCTTTATTTACAAGCAAGCAGGATCGAACTATTTTTTTTTACGCCTACAAAATGACTAAATATAGCTTTTCAATGAATATTTTATCCCTCTCATCGAGAATAACATTATTTCAGGATTTCAATTTTTTCCTTTAAAAAATATTTACATTTGTAAAGAGTTTAAATAAACAGATGAGTAATGGCAAATAATTATCAAGCAGAAATTGATGCGTTCATGGAAAAAGTGAAGGCGACAAATGGTCACGAGAAGGAATTTATTCAAGCGGTGCACGAAGTTGCAGAAGCTGTTATTCCTGTGATTGAAGAAAATCCGAAATACAAAGCGGCTAAGATTTTAGACCGTATGGTAGAGCCGGAAAGAACAATCATCTTCCGTGTTCCATGGTTAGATGATAAAGGAGAAATCCAGGTAAATAGAGGTTACCGTGTGGAATTCAATTCTGCAATCGGACCTTACAAAGGTGGTTTGCGTTTCCATCCTTCTGTAAATTTATCTATTCTTAAATTCTTGGGATTTGAGCAAGTTTTTAAAAATTCACTTACTACATTGCCAATGGGCGGTGGAAAAGGTGGTTCTGATTTCGATCCAAAAGGAAAATCAGATAACGAAGTAATGAAATTTTGCCAATCTTTTATGACGGAACTTTCTCGTCATATCGGAGCGGATACGGATGTTCCTGCTGGTGATATCGGTGTTGGTGGTCGTGAGATTGGTTACATGTTTGGACAATATAAGAGAATTCGTAATGAATTTACAGGTGTATTAACTGGAAAAGCACGCAATTGGGGTGGATCATTAATTCGTCCAGAAGCAACTGGTTACGGAACGGTATATTTTGCGAAGGAAATGCTTGCTACAAAAGGCGATTCTTTTCAAGGAAAGGTTGTCGCAGTTTCCGGTTCTGGAAATGTTGCTCAGTACGCATGTGAAAAAGCAACGCAGCTAGGTGCTAAAGTTGTTACACTGTCAGATTCTGAAGGATATATTTTAGACGAAGCTGGAATCGATGCAGAGAAATTAGCATTCGTAATGGAATTGAAAAATGTTAAAAGAGGAAGAATCTCTGAATACACTGCAAAATATCCAACTGCAAAATTTGTTGCTGGAAAACGCCCTTGGGAAGTGAAAGTGGATATCGCTTTGCCTTGTGCTACGCAAAATGAGTTAAATGGCGACGAAGCGAAAGTCTTAATCGCAAATGGCGTTAAATGTGTTGCCGAAGGTGCAAACATGCCTTCTACACCAGAAGCAATTTCAGCGTTCCAGGCTGCAAATACTTTATTCTCTCCAGGAAAAGCATCGAATGCTGGTGGTGTTGCAACTTCCGGATTGGAAATGTCTCAAAATTCTCTACGTATGTCTTGGACAGCAGAAGAAGTGGATTCCAAATTACACGCAATCATGGTTTCGATTCACGAAGCATGTGTAAAATATGGTAAGGACGCAAACGGAAATGTGGATTACGTGAAAGGTGCGAACATCGCAGGTTTCGTGAAAGTTGCAGATTCTATGATTGACCAAGGATTGGTATAATCAAAAAAATAGATTTTAAAAGGTTGGTCTTTCTAGATCAGCCTTTTTTTATGCGGTAAATATTTAAGCTGTTTTGCTGTTTTCTGACACAAATTCGATTAATTTTGCAGCTCCAATTCCAATCAGTAAATAATGGAAGTTTTAGAAAAAAGATATATCGATTTTAACCGCGACGGATTCGACGATGAGGAGCTCTTAATAATCTATAAAACACTCATAAAACCGCGTTTAATCGAGGAAAAGATGCTTATTCTTCTGCGTCAAGGAAAAATCACCAAGTGGTTTTCCGGATGGGGACAAGAAGGTATTTCGGTTGGTTGCGCCTATGCGATGCATTCGGATGAGTATATTTTACCGATGCACCGAAACTTGGGGGTTTTCACAACAAGGGGGATTCCTTTGCAGCGTTTATTTGCGCAATTTCAAGGAAAAATGTCTGGTTTTACAAAAGGTCGTGATCGATCGTTTCACTTTGGAACGCAAGAATATAAAATTGTTGGAATGATTTCGCATCTGGGTCCACAACTTGGTATCGCAGACGGAATTGCATTAGCAGCAAAATTAAAGAACGAGAAAAAATCTACTATCGTATTTACTGGCGATGGTGGCGCTTCAGAAGGAGATTTTCATGAATCACTGAACGTTGCGGCTGTCTGGGATCTTCCTGTGATTTTCGCAGTGGAAAACAATTGCTGGGGACTTTCAACTCCTTCCTCCGAGCAATTTAGATGCAAACAATTTATCGATAAAGGTATTGGTTATGGAATGGAAGCCGTTCAGGTAAATGGCAATAATATTCTAGATGTTATTCGAGCTGTTCGAAAGATTAACGAAGATATTCGCGAAAATCCAAGACCTTTTTTACTGGAGTTGATGACGTTCAGAATGCGGGGACACGAAGAAGCTTCGGGAACGAAATATTATCCGGAAGGTTTGCAGGAGGAAT
>CAIYXD010000565.1 GCA_903930085.1 uncultured Flavobacteriia bacterium | reverse complement strand
TTGAAAAGTATAGATTCTTGCGATACAATTCCAACGTGTCCGCGTAAGTCTTTGATGGAACAATCCTTGATATTTGTTGTGTCAAAGTAAATTGCACCTTCGGTAACGTCATAAAAACGGGGTAAAAGATCGCCCAAAGTAGATTTTCCGCTTCCAGATTCACCTACCAGCGCGATTGTTTTTCCTTTCGGGATAAATAAGTCAATGTTTTTTAGAACAAACGCATCTTTGTATTTGAAAGAAACATTTTCATAGCGAATCCCTTGATGCAGCTCGGTTAGAGAAACTGGATTTTCCTTTTCATGGATTTTTTCGTCAGCATGGAGAATTTCGTTAATTCTATCCTGCGATGCTTTCGCCTTGTTTAGAAAAGCAATATTGGTTGAAATCCCTTGAATTGGTCGAAGCAATTGGGAGAATACGATAATAAAAGTAATGAATACCTGACCGGTTAGTTTTTCATCGTTTTGCACATTTAAGATCATGGATCCGCCAAACCAAACCAGACACATCATCACTGCAACGCCCAATGTTTCATTAAGAACTGGCGACAAATCGCGTTTTCGGAAAGCCTTGGTTACTAATTTTTGATGCGCCAAATTTATCGCTTTAAAGCTAGCTGCAACTTGATCAATTGCATTAAAAGCCTTGATTATGCGAATGCCGCCCAATCCTTCATCCATTGAGGAATAAACATGTCCCATTTGCTCCTGGCTCTTTTTTGCCGTGCGTTTCAAGCTTTTTCCAATACGGGAAATTACCAGTGCAGAAATCGGCAACAACACAAATGAAATCAGTGTTAGCGTTGGACTAAAATAAATTAGCGTGCCAACATAGAAAATAATCGCGATGGGTTCCCGGTAAATTAATTCCAGTATGCTGACAACTGCAATTTCAATTTCTCCAACATCGCTGTTCATTCGCGACATAATATCGCCTTTTCGTTCGTCGGAATAGAAGGAAAGTGGCAGATTTAAAGCTTTCACAAAAAGTTTGTCCCGAATATCCCGCACAACCGCCATTCGCAACTCAGACTGATACCAGATTGCAGCATAACGGAATAGATTCTTCAAAAAGAAAGCAGTGAAAACAGAAATACAGACAAATAATAATGCTTGCTTCGGGTCTTCATTGACCATTTTCTGCATTAAAAAATTATAATAGTCTTTTGTGTAGGCTAATAACTCAATAAATCCACCATTCCATTTCGGCTCAACTAATGCAGCTGCATTAACTTCAGGTTTGAATATTAACTGTAAAAAGGGAATGAAAAGAATCAACGAAAGCAAGTTAAACACTACGAATAATAGGTTACTCACAATAACAAGAATTGCTTTTGTTTTATACGTAAATGTGTAACGATATATTTCTAAAAAATCCTTCATTCGGGGCAAAGATAAGTTTTTGTTTCCCTAACTTTTCATTCGGGGGAGAACAATTGTTACTTTTGCACCATGAGTTCAATTAGACAAAATAAGATCGAAGGAGTAATTCAAGAGGAATTATCTACTTTTTTTCAACGCAATGCTCGTGAGATTTGCTTAGGCGCGATGGTTTCTGTAACTACAATTCGTGTAACATCAGATCTCTCCTTAGCAAGATGTTACTTAAGTGTTTTTGCTGGTCCAGAGAAAAAAGAAGTTTTGGAAAATATTAAGATCAATACAGGTAAAATTCGAGGAGATGTTGGCAAACGATTGAAGAACATGCGTAAAATTCCTGAATTACTATTTTTTATCGATGATTCATTGGATTATGCGATGGAAATAGACCAGCTTTTGAAAAAATAATTTTCACGTTACACCTAAATAAAACACCATCGGAGTTTCCTATTACATAGCGAAAAGGTACCTTTCATCCAAGGGAAAAAAGAGTGTTATCAATCTGATTACGCGCATCTCTGTTATAGGAATCGCTGTAATTACAGCCGCTTTGGTGATTTTACTTTCTGCTTTCAATGGAATCGAATCCATGATTGAAAAGTTGTATTCTGATTTCGATACCGATATAACAATACGATCCAATGCGGGGAAAACATTTTCAGAAAATCAATTGGATTTTTCAACGCTTTTGCATGTGGAAGGCGTGAAAAACGTTTCCAGGGCAATTGAGGAAGTTGTTGTGTTAAAACATGAAAAAAAATGGGTGAATGCCAGTTTAGTTGGAGTCGATAGTTCATTTTTGACAATTACTCGAATGGCTGAGCACATGGTGGATGGAAAACCTGTTTTGACAGATAAAAATGGAGATTTCGGAATTCTTGGTGCTTCTCTACTAGATAAACTTGGCGGATTTATCCCAGAAAAAATGGGCTACGAACAGGTGATTTTATATGCGCCAAAGCGCGATTCCAAAGTTCGATTAGGTTCTAATCCTTTTCACACCAGTATCGTGAATGTCGCTGGAAGAATGAATTTTAATCGGGAGGTGAATGCAGAAATGATTGTGTTGCCGATTGAACTAGCGAAGGAAGTGTTGAATTATAACGATGCAATTACGGCTGTTTACATAGATGTTGATCCCGACGCATCCAACGAAGAGGTGAAACAAATCCTTCTTGCAAAGTTGGGGTCAGATTTCAATGTGAAGACCAACTATGAAAAAAATGAATTAATCTATAAAACGAGTAAATCAGAAAAAGTTATTGTTCTTATAATTTTAGTTTTCATATTCATTTTAGCGGCTTTTAATCTCATCGCTTCGTTAACCATGCTGTTTGTGGAGAAAAAAGAAAATGTGCAAACCATGATTGGGTTCGGCGCAGACCAGCGAATGGTTTTCAGAATATTTTTTATAGAAGGAGTTCTTATTGCCGGTAAAGGAATTTTAATTGGATTGTTAATCGGATACGGCATTTGTTTAATGCAGGTTTACGGAGGATATTTAACCATGCCAAATTCAGGCGGTGAACCTTTTCCGGTAAAGCTTTCTTTCAATGATGGATTACTTATTGTTTCACTGGTAAGTGTTTTGAGTTTTCTGTTTTCATACCTACCAGTTCGTTATTTATTGAAAAAGAATTTTGGACATTTGCATTATTGAGATAAAATAGAAAAAAAGTTGAAAAAAAGTTGTGTAGAATTGAATTGACTTCGTATAATTGGTTTATCTTTGCGCCCAAATTCGGAGCAGTGACAGTTTCACTGAAAGTAGTTAATATTTAAAAAAGACACTCAAATGTCGGGAATTAAAGGTAATATTTCACAGGTTATTGGTCCTGTAGTTGACGTAAACTTTGAAAAAGGTGTAGAGCTTCCAAATGTATTTGATGCATTAGAAGTTAGAAAATCGGATGGAACACGTGTTGTTCTTGAAGTGCAATCCCATGTTGGTGAAAGTTCAGTTAGAACAATCTCGATGGATTCAACAGATGGTTTTAGCCGTGGAATGGAAGTTACATCTACTGGTAGTGCAATCAAAATGCCTATCGGTGATAAGATTAAAGGACGTTTGTTCAACGTAATTGGTGAAGCAATTGACGGAATCAACGAAGTGGATAATTCAGATGGATTGCCAATTCACCGTGAAGCGCCAAGATTTGACCAATTATCAACTTCTTCCGAAATTCTATACACTGGTATCAAGGTGATTGACTTAATTGAACCATACTCTAAAGGTGGTAAAATTGGTTTGTTCGGAGGTGCTGGAGTTGGGAAAACAGTTTTGATTCAAGAGTTGATTAACAATATCGCTAAAGGACACGGTGGACTTTCTGTTTTTGCAGGAGTTGGAGAGCGAACACGAGAAGGAAATGACCTTTTGCGTGAAATGCTTGAGTCCGGAATTATAAAATATGGCGAAGCCTTTATGCATTCTATGGAAGAAGGTGGATGGGATCTTGCTAAAATTGATTTGGAAGAAATGAAGGAGTCAAAAGCTACTTTCGTTTTCGGACAAATGAATGAGCCGCCAGGTGCACGTGCACGTGTTGCGCTTTCCGGTTTGACAATGGCGGAATACTACCGTGATGGAGAAGGTGACGGACAAGGAAAAGATATTCTTTTCTTCGTGGACAACATTTTCCGATTCACACAAGCAGGTTCAGAAGTTTCTGCATTGCTTGGACGTATGCCATCTGCTGTAGGATACCAGCCGACATTAGCTTCCGAAATGGGAGCGATGCAAGAGAGAATTACATCCACTAAAAATGGATCAATCACATCTGTTCAAGCGGTTTATGTTCCTGCGGATGACCTTACGGATCCAGCGCCGGCAAATACATTTGCTCACTTAGATGCAACAACCGTTTTATCTCGTAAAATTGCAGAATTAGGAATTTATCCTGCTGTGGATCCATTGGATTCAACTTCTCGTATTTTGACACCTGAAATCGTTGGCGATGAGCATTACGATTGTGCACAACGTGTAAAAATAACCCTACAACGCTACAAAGAATTACAAGATATTATTGCAATCCTTGGTATGGATGAATTATCGGAAGAAGATAAATTAATCGTTCACAGAGCGCGACGTGTTCAACGTTTCTTGTCGCAGCCATTCCACGTTGCAGAGCAATTTACAGGAATACCTGGGGTTTTGGTTGATATTCAAGAAACAATAAAATCTTTCAACGCAATTTTAGACGGTGAGTACGATAAGTATCCAGAGGCTGCCTTTAACTTGAAAGGTGGAATCGAAGATGTTATTGCTGCAGGAGAGAAAATGTTATCGGAAGTATAACCTTGAGTAGATCGTAAGTAATTTTTCTACAAAAAAAAATTGAGTTCAATGCATTTGGAAATAATCACACCGGAATCAAAAATATTTTATGGAGAAGTGTCTGCAGTTCAGTTTCCTGGACTTGACGGCTCTTTTCAAGTTTTGACCGGCCATGCTCCAATTATATCAGGATTGAATGGCGGAATAGTAAAGGTTGATCTGACTTCTCCATTTGAGAAAACGGAAAAAACAAGCGACCTTGTGAAACAAGATGCGAAAGATTCAAAAATTATCCGCGTTGAAATTTCAGGAGGAGTGATGGAGTTTCTGAATGATAAAATTATTGTTCTTGCTGAATAGTAAGACTTCTATATTTAAAGAGGGATTTGGTTTGCCATTTCCCTCTTTTTTGTTAAGGTATGTTAAGCGTTTATTCTTTAAAGTTCCAATATACGATACTTTGATTATTTTCGTTGTTTATTCAAAACTTTTGAATGGGTTATTTATCTAAAATAGATATCAGTAAAGCACCAAAGCACATCGCAATTATAATGGATGGCAATGGAAGGTGGGCTAAAAAACAAGGGCATGAGCGTTTGTATGGCCATAACTTTGGTGTTGAATCGGTTCGAGAAACGTTGAAAGCAGCAAAACAGCTGAAAGTGCAATACTTAACAATGTATGCATTCTCCACAGAAAATTGGAATCGTCCAAAAGATGAGGTGGATGGATTAATGGACCTACTCGTTCGCTCTATTGCTGCAGAGGTAGGTGAATTAATGGAAAATGGCGTTCGATTAATGACGATTGGCGATACGGAAGGATTACCAGAAGCATGTAGAAACGAATTAATGGAAGCCATTCAACAAACAAAAGACAATTCGGAAATAACATTAGTGCTAGCATTAAATTACAGCTCCAGATGGGAAATAACCAATGCGTTGCAAAAAATAGTTAAATCTGTTAAAGCAAGCGAACTAACAGAAGAGGAAATTACGATTGAAAAAATCGAAGAATTTTTGACAACTCGAGGAATTCCAGATCCAGAATTACTCATCCGAACTAGCGGGGAACACCGAATCAGTAACTTCTTGTTGTGGCAGATTGCCTATACAGAATTCCATTTTACGGAGGTTCTTTGGCCTGATTTCAGAGAGGAAGACCTTTTTAAAGCTGTCCTCGACTACCAGTCGAGAGAAAGACGGTTTGGAATGGTTTCAGAACAATTAACCTAATTTATATGCTATTGAAGTTTTTCTATCCCTTTATTTTTTTATGTACCATTTTTACTGCTTTTGGTCAGGAAAATACCGAAGGACCAAAGTCTATTGGTGAATTGGATATAAATTATAAAAGTCCCAAAGAATATGAACTTGGTCCAATTCGTGTCGAAGGCGCGGACAATTACGATCACCAAGCAATAAAGCTTATTGCTGGACTTAGACAAGGTCAAACAATATACATTCCAGGAGAACCAATTTCTAAAGCAATCAAAAACCTTTGGAAGGAAGATCTTTTTTCTGATGTTGAAATTTATGCAGAAAAGGAAATCGCAGGCGTTATTTATCTCACTATAAAAGTTACGCCAAGGCCAAAATTATCCCGATTTAAATTCAAGGGCGTTAACAAACGGGAAGCAGATAAAATTAGAGAGGAAATTTCTCTTTATGCTGGAAAAACAATCACCGAAAATCTTGTTTATCAGACGGAAAGTAAAATAAAAGGATACTTTCGAGAGAAATCTTATTTTAATGTCAATGTTAAAGTAAATCGCGTTGTAGACACTCTAATGAACAATTCAGAAGTGTTTTTAATTGATATTTCAAAAGGGGAAAGAATTGGAATCAAAGCGATTAATATCGAAGGAAATGCAAGTGTTCCAACTTGGAAACTAAAAATGGCAATGAAGGATACCAAAGAGAAAAAACTTTGGCGGTTTTTCAAACGTTCAAAATTTACAGAAAGTTCCTATCAAAAAGATAAATTGGCCATGTTGGCAAAATTCAATGCTGTTGGTTTAAGGGATGCAAATGTTTCTTTTGATACAGTTTACCAACTTGATGAAAAAAACCTTGTGATCAACATCAAAATAAACGAAGGAAATAAATATTATTTTGGAAATATCGATTGGATAGGAAATACCAAGTTTCGTTCTTCCTACCTAGACACGGTAATTGGAATCAAACGCGGAGATGTGTACAATAAATCCTTGTTGGATCAGCGTTTAATGATGAGCCAGGACAATAGGGATATTTCATCTCTATACATGGATCGTGGATACTTGTTTTTTCAGGTAATTCCAGTTGAAACAAATGTCAGTGATAATTATATTAATTACCAAATGCGCATCATCGAAGGGAAAGAGGCTCGCGTGAAGCGTATTATTATTTCTGGAAACACTAAGACGAATGACCATGTTATTCGTCGTGAAATTCGCACAAAACCAGGTGATTTATTTAACCGAAACGATATCATTCGAACGCAACGAGAATTGGCGCAACTAGGATTTTTCAATGAACAAGGTTTCCAGGTTAATCCAATTCCTAATCCGGCTGACGGAACAGTGGATATTGAATATGTTGTAGAAGAAAAATCTTCGGATCAAATTGAATTATCTGGCGGTTACGGTGGGGCTGGACCAACTGGTCGAGGCCGAGTGATTGGAACGCTTGGTCTAACATTTAATAATTTCTCCACTAAAAACATCTTTAAAAAAGGTGCTTGGTCGCCACTTCCTGGAGGAGATGGCCAACGTTTATCTATTCGGGCGCAGACAAATGGTCGGTTTTATCAAGGTTATAATTTTTCCTTTACGGAACCTTGGCTTGGTGGGAAAAAACCAAATTCTCTTTCTTACTGGGTAAATCATACAGCCCTCGGAAATGGTTATTTACCGTCAAACCCGCTTTATTCCGGAATTGCAATTACTGGAACTGGCATTGGTTTAGGCAGAAGAAAAAAATTCCCGGATGATTATTTTACTGCGTATTACGAATTAAGTTACCAGTATTATGATGTGACGGATGATAATCGATTCCCAATTTTCCAAAATGGCTATGCGAATGATATTGCTTTGAAATATGTGCTGCAAAGAAGTTCTGTGAGTGCGCCTATTTATCCAAATAGCGGGTCAAATATAACATTCACAGCAAAATCGACAGTTCCTTATTCGCTATTCGAAGATCAAAAAGATTATTCCAATTATACGGCACAAGAACGCTATAAATACTTGGAGTATTTTAAGTTTAAATTGACAGGAGAATGGTTTTTACCTTTAACTGCGGATAAAAAACTGGTTTTAATGCCACGATTTGGAATCGCAGTAATGGGTGCATTTACAAAATCCAAAGGAATTACACCTTTTGATCGTTTTGCACTTGGTGGAAGTGGTTTGTCTGGTGTAAATCAGTTGGGTGGACGTGAAATAATTGCCTTGCGTGGGTACGAAGATAATTCCGTTTCCTCTTCCTCTGGTGATCCAATCATTGCAAAATATACCATGGAGTTGCGTTACCCAATTTCTTTGAATCCTTCGGCTACTTTTTATGCATTGGTTTTTGCGGAAGCAGGAAACACCTACCCAACTATAGATAAATTCAATCCTTTTAACGTGAAACGCTCTGCTGGAGTTGGTATTAGAGTCTTTCTTCCAATGTTTGGAATGCTTGGATTGGATTACGGCTTAGGTTTTGATAAATTAGACTATTGGTCGAGAGATTTTGGCGCTGCAGGGGATCAGTCGGTTGATCAAAAAGGGTATTTTCCAAAGTTGAGTTTTACAATTGGAATGAATTTGGGTAACCTTTAATTGTTTAGAAACACAATAAAATGATTAATTTGGTCGTTCCGCAACAAAATTAAAACATGAAAAAGCTTTTATTTACATTCATTTTTATCTTTGGCACAGCATTTGTCTTTAGCCAAAAATATGCGTACATCGATTCAGATTTTATTTTGGGAAGCGTTCCAGAATACAAGGAATCAAAGGATAAATTGGATAAATTGGCCGATCGTTGGACAAAAGAGATTGAAGAGCGCTACGAAGTCTTAAAAATGAAAAAGGATAATTTTGCGCGGGAAGAAGTATTATTGCCAACAGAGGAAAAAGCGAAGCGCAAAGAAGAAATTGAAAAATTAGAAACCGAAGCAATGCAAATGCAAAAAGTAAGGTTCGGTGTAAATGGGGATTATTTTCAAAAAAGACAAGAATTAATAAAGCCGATTCAGGATAAAGTGTATGAAGCGATGCAGAAAGTTGCATCTAAGCGCAATTATAGTTTCGTCTTCGATAAAGCAAACCAAAGTAATTTAATTTACGCCGACAGTAAATTAGACATCAGTGATGAAGTGTTAAAAGAAATGGGAATCACTGGTAAATAAAAACAAAAATAAACAACATAAAAATGAAAAAGTTATTAGTAGCCCTTGCGGTAATGTTTAGTATGGGAACTGCGTTGGCGCAGTCTAAAGTTGCACATGTGAATTCGCAAAAATTGCTGGATACATTGCCTTCAAGAAAAGTCGCTATGGAAAAATTGAAAGATTTTGAAAATGCCGGAGTAAATGAATTAAAGGAAATGGAAGCAGATTTTAATGCTGCATTGGCAAAGTATGAAAAGGAACGCCCTAACATGACGCCAATGTTAATCAAGATTGAGGAAGAAAAGTTGATGAAAAAACAACAAAATATTCAAGATCGTGAGCAAGGTTTAAACCAGGAAATGCAAATGTATAGCCAAGATTTAAACAAACCAATTTTAGAGCGTGTGCAAAAAGCAGTTGAAATTGTTTCTGACCGTAAAAAATTGAATTATGTTATTGACGAATCTGTAACACTTTACTTCAAAGGTGGAATGGACATTACTGCAGAGGTAGTTGTTGAATTGATGCGTCTAGATGCTGAAGCGAATAAAAAATAAATAGAAATAATATTCTTTCTAAGGGTAGTCATTCATTTGATTACCCTTTTTTTGTAGTTTTGAAGTAATGAAAAAAGTGGGTCCAATTGGTGTTTTTGATTCTGGGTATGGCGGTTTAACTGTTTTGTCCGATATTCGCGAGCGGTTGCCAAACTATGATTTTTTATATTTGGGCGACAATGCCCGAGCGCCATACGGAACACGTTCCTTTGATGTTGTGTACGAATACACCTTGGAGGCTGTAAATGAATTGTTTTCCAGAGGTTGTTCTTTGGTAATATTAGCTTGTAATACTGCATCGGCAAAAGCACTTCGAACAATTCAACAAAACGACTTGCCAAAAATCAATCCGAATAACCGTGTTCTCGGCGTAATTCGACCAACGACGGAATTGATAGGGCAACTCACAGAAACAGGACATATAGGTGTTTTGGCAACGGAAGGAACGGTCAATTCTCAATCGTATGTATTGGAACTTTTAAAATTCTCTCCTGAAACCAAAGTTATTCAGCATGCTTGCCCAATGTGGGTTCCACTGATTGAAAATCACCGCCATGATTCAGTTGCAGGTCAATTATTCATTCAGGAAGATGTTCGTATTCTTCTAGAGAAAGACCCTGAGATTGATGTTATTGTTCTAGGTTGCACACATTACCCAATCTTGAAAGAATATATTGAATCTATCGTGCCTCCCTCTGTGAAAGTGGTTGCACAAGGGAAAATGGTCGCCCAAAAATTGGAAGAATACTTAAGTAAGCATGCAAGTTTGAATCTGCGTTGTTCGAAAAATGGTCAGGTGGAATTTTTGACTACTGAAAAAGCTACGGAATTTGATAAAAAAGCGAGCGTTTTCTTTCATGAAAATGTTTGTTCAACGCACATTAAATTGTAGGTGTTTCGGATATGGATAACAATTTCACATTTTGTTAACCTGCAACTTTTAATCTTTCTAAATCTTCTCGTACCTTTGGGGCGAAATTTTGCTTGTTATCCTTGAGATTGAACAATGAGTTGTTTTGAATCGAAACCAAGCAAAAATTAGTTGTGAAGATTTCACTATGTTTAGGTTTATTTGTTCGTTTAGTTTTTTTCTACTGTCATTTTATTCGCAATCTCAACAGTTGATTATTAATGAGGTTTCCCAAGGCACCGGCTCTGCGGAATACGTTGAATTTGTTGTGATTGGTTCTCCAACCTGTATTTCACCAGTACCATGTATGGATTTGCGGAAGGTTATATTTGACGATAACAATGGTTATTTTGCTCCGGGTTCAAATACAGGAATCGCTTCTGGAGCTGTTCGTTTTTCAAATAGTTCTTTTTGGCAATGCATTCCGCAAGGCACATTTATAGTGGTATATAATAGCACCGAGCCAAATTCAAGCCTTCCAGCGGCAGATATTTCTACGACGGATGGAAATTGCAGGTTAATAATTCCATCAAATTCTACCTTATTGGAAAAAACAAATGTGAGTCCAACCACATCCATCACAACTTATCCGCCGGATAGCGACTGGACATCTGGAGGAACTTGGTCTTCTCTTTCTATGAATAACACCAATGATTCTTTTCAAATCCCAAACCTTTTGAGTAATGGTATTCCATTGCACAGCGTGAGTTGGGGAAATAACACCACCAATTCACTGATTTATTTTAATGGTTCTGCTTCTGGAAAAGTTTTTTCGTTTGAAAATACCGTTTCCAACGACTGGAATTCACAAGCAAATTGGGTAAGTGGACTTGTTGCAGTTAATCAAACGCCTGGTGCTCCAAATAGCAGTCAAAATGACGCGTGGATTGCTACAATGAATCCACAATGCAGTGTTGTCCCAGGAATGACTATTGCACTTTCTCCGACAAATGAATCCTGTTTAAATGCTTGTGACGGCTTAATAAGCGCTTCGGTTTCCAATGGCCTTGCTCCATTTACATATAGCTGGTCTACTGGTCAAACAACGGCTACAATTTCAAATTTATGTCCGGGATCGTATACTTTGGATGTTACAAGTTCAACCGGTTGTTCTACAAGTCAAACGATACTCATTCAGCAGGGTACAGCCGTTTCAGATGCCACTATTCTAGCTGCAGGTCCTTTTATTATTAGCGATTCACCACAACAATTAACTGCTATAAGTTTTGGCGGAAACTGGCTGTCTAATTGTTCAACCTGTCTTTCTGCATCAGGCATTTTTGATCCTCAAGTTGCCGGTGAGGGAATTTGGGAAATTTGTTACGCGATAGGCTCTGGCACTTGTTCCGATAGTTCCTGCATTTTTATTGCGGTAACGTCTGGCTGTTTACCACAAATAACATCAGAAAACGTAACGATTTGTGCGGAGGATTCAATTCAAGTCTTTGGAAACTGGGAATTTCAAACTGGCGATTATTCCCAATCTTTCATCGATATTCTAGGCTGCGATAGCACCCACACAATAACGTTAAATCATTTCGATTCGCAGAATAGTTCTGAGACACTGCTGTTTTGTGAAAACGATTCTGTTTTTGTCTTTGGAAACTGGGAATTTCAAACAGGTGAATATTCCCAATCTTTCATGGATATTCATGGCTGCGATAGTACCCATACAATAACGTTATTTCACTTCGACTCGCAGGATAACACAGAAACATTGCTGCTTTGTGAAAACGATTCTGTTTTTGTCTTTGGCAATTGGCATTCCAGCGCAGGCACGTTAGTTCAGGTAGGAATCACTCAGAATGGATGCGCGTATATAAGTACCGTAAATGTGATTCAACAGATTTGCAATGTAGAACCACCAGTAATATACATTCCCAATGTTTTTACACCGGATGGAGATTTTGTAAATGAGCTATTCAAATTGGAAGTTTTAGGCGGGATAATTGAAGAAGGTTACGTTTTTAACCGCTGGGGAAATACTGTTTTTACATTCAATGAAACTACGTTAGAGTGGGATGGAAATGATCAAAAAACTGGACTTCCCGTTCAAGATGGCGTATATACTTATTTGGTGTATTTCAAACCTGCGTATTCTCCTTTGGAACTTTACCACGGATTCGTTACGATTATCCGTTAAAGGTTAATTAACCCCGATTTAAGGTCTATTTTCCCATTTTCGATGTCATTGTCCAAGCAATTAATTTGGATCGCTCTACTGCAAGCTGTGCTTTTTCTCCAATGAAATTTTCTTGTACTGTTTCCTGGAAGAGATATAGCCATTGCTTGAAGTCTGACTCTTTCAAAGGTAATTTGGCATGTGCAGCCATCATATTTCCTGAATAACCAGCCTTGTCTACCAAAATAAACGCCCAAAAATCGGCAACGCGAGGAATGTGTGTTTTTAGATCCAAGTGAACAAAATAATGCGAAATTTCAGGGTCAATTAGCAGCTTATCATAGAATTTTTCTACCATTAACAAGCAATCTTCGTAAGTCTCGATATCTTTCATTGTTCAGTTATATGATAAAAAGGTGATTTATGGATTCGAACTCACTCCGTCTTCTTTGAACCAACTGGCATATTTTACGTAATTATCAGCAATCCGCTGAACTTCTCCTTTAAAAAGTTCTGGTGAGAGGGTTTTTACTTTTTTTGCAGGAACGCCAGCATAAATACTCCAGGATTCTACGCGCGTTCCTTCCAATAAAACTGCTCCAGCGGCAATAATACAATTGGATTCGATATGGCAATTATCCATCACGATGGATCCCATTCCTATTAAAACATTGTCTTCAACTGTACAACCGTGAACTAATGCATTATGGCCAATAGAAACGTTATTTCCAAGATTAACAGTCGTTTTCTCAAATGTGCAATGCAAAACAGCACCATCTTGGATATTCACTTTGTTTCCCATTCGAATGGCGTTGACGTCGCCACGAACTACTGCATTGAACCAAACAGAACATTGGTCTCCCATTATTACATCACCAACGATTGTAGCGTTTTCAGCAAACCAACAATCGTTTCCAAATTTGGGCTCAAAGCCTCTACATGCTTTAAATAATGCCATTTCTTCTTTTTAACAAAGATAAGAAAAGACAAGGCAAAAAGATTCTACTAATAAATGGTTTTAAATATATTTAATTGCTTCGCGTTTAGCTAGACCTTTTAATTGGATTTCTTCTACAAATTTCCGGACCGCTTCCGGTTCAGATTTTGAATATTGTCGCAACGACCATCCAATAGCTTTTTGTATAAAAAATTCTTTGTCCATTTGAAATTGAATAATTAAACTCTTTAAAAGAGTGAAGTTTACCTTTTCTTTATATTTAAGTTGAAAAATCAGGCAGGAGCGCTGCAACCAAAGATTATCCGAAAAACGCCACTCTTCAATCAATTCTGAGCCTGCATCTGGAAAAAGTTGGCAGTATTTCCCTAGAAAATTGGAAGCAATAGAATCGACAGAGTCCCACCACGATTTATTGGTAATAAGCCATTTTATTCCTTGGCTGTCGGATGCAGAAATTTCTTTTTTATCCCAAGTGTTCAGCCAGTCAATTGCGACATATTGGAATTCGCGTTCTTCCTTATTAAACAATTCTTTTAGTAACTCCCAACGAAATTCGGAAGGGCTTTCTTTAGGAATTTGTTTTACCCAAGAACGTTGAATTTCCTTTCTTTTTTCTGCTTTTATGCCGAAAAATGAAAAATGATCCTTCATGTATTTTGACATGCCAATACTATTGGCTTCAGAAGCAGAAAGCCTGAAAGAACTTTCCAGGCTTTCTACTAATTGAGATAGTTGAACCATTAAATCTAGCTTTTCATTTAAGCTTATAAATCTAATTGATAAACTTCAGATAATGAATTATTATCTTTAATTGTAACATCTAAATCTTTCACAAATCCATCTTTTATGTCGTAAACCCATCCGTGAAGATGTACTTGCTGGCCTGTTTCCCAAGCATTTTGAAGAATGGATGTTTTGGCTAAATCCAATACTTGTTCTTTAACATTTAATTCTACGAAGCGGTCAAACTTTTCCTTCTCATCGGTAATTTTATTCAATTCCTTGTGGTGAAAACGGTAAACATCTTTGATGTGTCTAATCCAATTATCAATCAGCCCAAAATG
>CAIYXD010000564.1 GCA_903930085.1 uncultured Flavobacteriia bacterium | reverse complement strand
TCGTAACCAATTTGTTGTATAATTTCAATCTCTAAGGGAAAAGCTTCAATTCCAGTATAATAAACTTTTTGATTTACGCGATCTGCTTCCACCATCGAAAGCATGGCGTTAAGGCCTGTGCCAAATCCCATTTCAAAAATATGAACTTCCTTTTTATATGCAAACGCTTGCAAGCCATTTTTAATAAAAACATGCAGCGCTTCCTGCAATGCACCATGATTGGAATGGTAATTTTCCAACATTTCAGGAATATAAATAGTTTTGGATCCGTCTGCTGTTTCGATCACCTCTCTTTTCATTCTGTAAAAATAGAAATTTGCGGCTAAATACCTTATAAAATTTGGTGAACAATGGTCGGTTTCTACTAGGTGAAATTCTCTATTTAAATCCGAATTTGGGCATGCAAGCTACTATTTCAAAGGGTTTCAATTTCATTAACAATTGTTAATAACCTTTCTTTATATCTTTTTAGAAAAGAAATTAAAAACCATTCGAAAAAAGACAATTCATTCCCTATCTTTGCTTTATGGACATACAACCAGAAAACGGCAGAAAACCTGCTTCAAGAATTAAAAATGCTTCCGTATCGATCAATGATCTTGGAAAAGTTCCGCCGCAAGCCGTCGATCTTGAACAAGCTGTGCTCGGGGCAATGATGCTGGAAAAAAATGCTGTTACCGATACAATCGACATTTTAAAACCGAGCAGTTTTTACGATCCTAAGCACCAATATATATACAATGCTATTCGTGAACTTTTCGGTAGCTCCAGTCCTATTGACTTATTAACAGTAATAAACAAATTAAAGCAAAACGGCGAACTGGAAGCATCTGGTGGCGCAGCATATATTTCCCATTTAACGAGTCGCGTTGCATCAACTGCGCACATTGAGTTTCATGCACGTGTTATTTCAGAAAAACACATCAAACGGGAATTAATTCGAATGAGTAGCGAGGTTATTCGGGATGCGTTCGAAGACACCAACGATGTTTTTGACGTTTTAAATAAAGCAGAAAGCGATTTGTTTAAAATTGCAGAAAACAACATGGGAAAACATGGTGATTCCATGCAAAACATTGTGCGACAAGCAATTGAAGAGATTGAAAAAGCTTCTTTAAATTCAGATGGTATTTCTGGTGTTCCAACTGGTTTTCATGCCTTGGATAAACTTACTTCTGGCTGGCAACGTTCGGATATGATTGTAATTGCAGCAAGACCAGCGATGGGAAAAACTGCGTTCGTACTTTCTATGGCTCGAAATACTGCTGTAGATCACGGAAAGGGAGTCGCAATTTTTTCACTGGAAATGTCGGCTGTGCAATTGGTAAAACGATTAATCGCCTCCGAAACACGCTTGAGCGCTGAAAAATTGCGAAAAGGTGATTTACGAGAACACGAATTCCAACAACTGCATTCTAGAATCACAAAATTGGCAACCGCTCCAATATTTATAGACGATACTCCCGGAATTTCGGTTTTTGACCTTCGTGCAAAATGCCGTCGTTTGAAAATGCAACACAACATCGATATGGTAATTATTGATTACTTGCAATTGATGACTGCGGGAAGTTCTAAAGGTGGGAATGGTAACAGAGAACAAGAAATCTCTACAATTTCACGCTCCATTAAGGAAATTGCAAAGGAATTGAACATTCCGGTAATTGCACTTTCTCAGCTGAGTCGTTCGGTGGAGCAACGTGGTGGTGATAAACGTCCAGTTTTATCGGATTTACGTGAATCTGGAGCGATTGAGCAAGATGCCGATATCGTTTCCTTTATTTACCGACCAGAATATTATGGTTTAATGGTGGATGATGAAGGGAATTCAAATGCTGGAATTGGCGAAATAATTGTTGCAAAACACAGAAATGGTGCGCTTGACAGAGTTCGTTTGCGGTTTATTGGTGAATTTGCACGCTTCGATAATATTGAAGGTTTTACAGAAGATTCAAATTTAACAACCCATACGAGTATTGCTGCAAATTCTGAATTTGACGATGCAAATCCTGCGGTATACAGAATGGCTAGCAAGATGAATTCCTTCGACGAGGATATTACGGATTTTGACCAATCCATGCAAGATGAAACGCCTTTCTAATTTTTTAACGCCTAAAAAATGGTTTGGTATTTGCAGAATAAAATAAAAAAAAACTCACTCAAATGCTTAAAATAATTGCCGTTTTTCTTTCGCTGTTTGTTTCCTTTAATGGGTTCTCTACACAGATTTTAATTCCGATGGATGATACACAATCCAATCACTTAAAGGCTTATGG
>CAIYXD010000563.1 GCA_903930085.1 uncultured Flavobacteriia bacterium | reverse complement strand
TCTCGCTCGGACAATGTATTCGAAGCAACGCCTTCAAAAAGGTCGAGAATATCGGATTTCAAACGTGGAATGATGACTTCTGTTTCTGGATCGCCCAATCTACAGTTGTATTCTATAACATATGGATCGCCTTTTACATTTATAATTCCAAAAAAGATAAATCCTTTGTAGGGAATATTTTCTTGTCTTAGGCCTTTAACCGTAGGAATGATTACTTGGTTTTTTACTTTATCCATAAACGCAGGGTCTGCAAAAGAAACTGGCGAAACAGCGCCCATTCCACCGGTATTTAAACCAGTATCTCCTTCGCCAATGCGTTTATAATCCTTCGCTTCCGGTAATAATTTATATGCTTCACCGTCTGTAATCACAAAAACAGACAATTCAATTCCTTTTAAAAATTGCTCGATTACAACCCTTGAGCTGGCATTTCCAAATTTAGCATTCGCGAGCATTGCCTTAAGTTCCACTTTCGCTTCCTGAAGGTTTTCAAGGATCAACACGCCTTTTCCAGCAGCCAAACCGTCTGCTTTTAAAACATACGGCGGTTTCATAGACTCCAAAAATGTATAGCCTTGTTCTAATGTTTCTTTCGTGAACGTTGCATATTTTGCGGTTGGAATAGCATGGCGGTACATGAATTGTTTTGCAAAATCTTTGCTTCCTTCCAATTGGGCTGCTGCTTTAGCAGGACCAATAACTGGAACATTTTTCAATTCTTCGTCTGCCAGAAAATAATCGTGTATTCCCTTCACAAGCGGCTCTTCAGGCCCTACCACTACCATGTTTATCTGGTTTTCCAGAACAAAGGTTTTTATGGAAGGAAAATCGGTTGTGGATAAGTCAACATTTTTACCATATTGACGCGTTCCAGCATTTCCTGGGGCGATAAACAGCTCTTCAAGTTGTGAACTTTGTGCAATTTTCCATGACAATGCGTGCTCTCTGCCGCCGGATCCAAGAAGTAATACTCTCATTTTTGTGGTTGCTTTATCAGCAAAATTTTAATAACGATTCTAGAATAAATTTGCCGTCTTCATTTCCTAAAAAACGATCTGCAGCTCTTTCTGGATGTGGCATCATGCCAAAAACATTTTTTTGTTTATTGGTAATTCCTGCAATGTTGAGAAGCGCTCCATTTGGGTTAAACGCATCACTTACGATTCCTTCCTGCGAAGCGTATTTAAAAAGAATTTGATCGTTTTGTTCCAATTCTTTTACGATTGCCTCTTCTGCATAAAACCGGCCTTCACCATGCGCAATCGGAATTTGGTATGTTTTAGAAGGATTCAATCCTTTTGTTATAGCACTTGTGGAAGAAACTGGCTTTAGAAAAACATTTTGACAGATAAACTTTTGATTGTTATTGTGCAACAAAGCGCCATCTAACAATCCTGATTCCGTCAGAATTTGAAAACCATTGCAGATTCCCAGCACATATCCTCCTTTGTTTGCATGTCGAATTACTTCTCCCATTATTGGAGAAAGTTTTGCTATAGCACCGGAACGCAAATAATCACCAAATGAAAATCCTCCAGGTAAAATAACAAAATCAACTCCTTTTAAATCTGTATCCTTGTGCCAAAGACGTTCAACCTTTTGTCCCATAATATCTTGCAGAACATAAACCATGTCTTCATCGCAATTTGAACCAGGGAATGTAACAACTCCAAATTTCATCTTCTTTTACCGTTTTTTTTGGCTTTCACCACATGAAAAATATGTCTGTAAAATTAGTCAAATTAACCCAATTTATTTAAATCAGATGAAAAATTTAATCCAAGAATAGAGAAAGGTTAAATAGAATAAAAAAGTAGCTATTCCGCCAAAAGTCTTGTTTGAAAAAGAAAAAGTCAAAAAGAAGGAAAGTGGCAACATCAAGAAACTAAAGCGTTCAATTTGCTTGAAAAAGAACAAATCCACTAAACCAAATATAACGCCCATAGACACTAGCCACCAGAGAATACTTATTAGTTTTTTTAACCGGTTCGTGGATTTTTGCATTCTTCCACGAATCGTTACAAGGCTTAAAATAAAAAGCAAGGTGAATAAAATCGCCATGACAAGGAAATCCAATTGCTTACTCTCGTAATTTGTGCTTTGCTCAATTATTTCGAATTCAATGCCATGTCCAGATTGCCATAAATATACCGTTGCATAAACTAGTGGAATACCAAAACCAATGAGTGCCAGAAGTGTTTCCCGAAAAATAAATGGTCTTATAATCCAAATCATAAATAACAAAAACGGCAAAAAAGCAAGTAATGGCGGATGAAAACTAGCTGCTATTCCAGCAAATATTGCCCCGTTAAAAATAGGAATGCGCCCGTCTTGATTTTG
>CAIYXD010000562.1 GCA_903930085.1 uncultured Flavobacteriia bacterium | reverse complement strand
TTTTCAGCTGAATAAAATAATTAATAAAAACACCACTTTCCTTGAGTTTTTTACAGATCCAAAATTAGTTTCCAAGAATATTAAAAACCTTTTAGAAAACCAAACAGAGATTATTGCTGTTCTTGTCGATTATCAAATGCCTAGATTAAACGGAAGTGAACTCATTCGAGAAATTATACACCTAAATCCGAATTTAAAATTTATCATGCTTTCCGGACAAGCCAACGAAATAATAGTGGAGGAACTCGTCCATGAAAATGTCTTGTACAACTTTATGGCGAAACCTTGGGAAGAAGAAGAATTATTTCAACTTATTAAGCCCTTACTGAAATAATATTTCTCGAATTTCAACGCTTCGCTTTTTACGCCATTATTTTTCCATTACTTTCGTATTCAATTTAAATTAACGCACTTTATTTATTTCAGATGTTTCCAATAAAACAAACTTTGTTCTTTTTTCTACTGACGTTCATACTGCATTCTTGTTTTAAAGGAAAGTCCGTTGATTTAATCGTTCATAATGCTGTTATTCATACCATGCAGGAGAACGGTATTACTTACCAAGCAATGGCAATTAAGGATGGGAAAATTTTGGAAATTGGACCCGATCGTCAAATATTAAATAAATACACCTCCGACGAAGAGATTGATGCCAAAGGAAAGGATGTTTATCCTGGATTCACGGATGCGCACGGACATATTTTGTCGTATGCAACCCAACTGTTGAGTCTTAATCTCGTGGGCTGTAAATCCATGGATGAAGTATTGGTTCGAGCAGAAAAATACCAAGCCAAAAACAAGCGTTCCTTTATTCTTGGTCGCGGTTGGGACCAATCCTTGTGGTATTCCAACGAATTTCCAACGAATGATGAATTAACAAAATTATTTCCAACAACTCCAGTTTGCCTGATTCGAATTGACGGACATGCTTTACTTGCGAACGATGCCATGCTGGAATTGGCGAAAATCTCTTCAAAAACAGTTATTCCAGGTGGAATTATTCACGTGAAAGAAGGAAAATGTACTGGATTATTAGTAGACAACGCCATGAATCCAGTATATGCTTTGTTGCCCTCTTTCCCGAAAAAAGAAGTGATTGGTGCGTTTCAAGAGATTCAACAAGAGCTATTTCAATATGGAATTACCGGTGTGCACGAAGCGGGAATTGGATTTGACGATATTGCTTTTTTTAAAGAAATGATTGATCGCCATGGATTTACATTGAATGTGTACGCCATGCTCATGCCAAGCAAAGAAAATTTTCAATTTGCGGAAAAAAAAGGGATTTACCAGTATAAAAATCTCAGTATTCGCAGTTTCAAAGTGATTGGAGATGGCGCACTTGGATCTAGAGGTGCTTTGTTAAAAAAATCCTATTCCGATCAACACAATCATTTTGGTGTACTGACTACACCTCTGGATAAAATGAAAGAAGTTGCTACAATTTGCGAGAGAACAGGTTATCAAATGAATACGCATGCGATTGGCGACTCCACCAACCATATTTTATTGGAATTATACCAACGCATATTTGAGGTAAATAAAGACCACCGCTGGAGAATCGAACATGCACAAGTTGTTGATCCAAAAGATATGGAACTTTTTGGGAAATACGCCATCTTTCCTTCTGTGCAGCCAACACATGCCGTTTCAGACCAGCGTTGGGCAGAACAGCGAATTGGAAAAACTCGAATGCTCGGTGCATATGCCTACAAATCGCTTTTGAATCAATATGGGATGTTAGCAATTGGAACCGATTTCCCAATTGAATTGACAGATCCATTTTTAACCATTCATGCTGCTGTTCAGCGAAAAAATGCAGAAAATAGCCCGTCAGCAGGATTCTACGCCAACGAATCCATTACGTTCGAAGAATGTGTAAAAGGAATGACCATTTGGGCAGCTTTTGCTTCCTTTCAGGAAAACGAAACTGGATCACTGGAAAAAGGAAAAGACGCCACTTTTGTGATTTTCGAAAACCCTGTTCGTTCCACACCAGAATACCAGCCGAACTTTTCCTTGTACACATTTATCCAAGGAAAAAAAGTATATTCCACCGAATAGATGGTTGAGAGTTCTTTTAAAAAAATGGTTTATTGTCCAAATTTCAGCATATAATATTCAAAAAACGACTAAATGAAAAAAGGTTTACACTTTCGTCTAAACCTTTTCACAACAAAAAAACCACTTTACTAACCAGGAAAAAGTGGCGTATTTTATACCCTTTTATTTTAGAATGAAGGACACGATATCATTCTGAATTTTTGCACAGATTTTTTACATTTCAAATTGAATCCTAAAGAAATCTCGTGGGAACCACCAGAAACTCCATTGTTCAATTTGGAAACGGTAACATCGTAGCTGTATCCAAGTCTAAATTTACCCGTATTAATACCAATAGTCAAAATAAATGCATCTCTATTTCTATACCACGCTCCGGCATTGAACGCACCATATTTAATGTACGTTCCAACACTTAATTCCTGAAATCCATTTTGATATTGGTAAATAACATTCGGCATAATCGAAGTAATATTGGAATATTTGGATTTTGCTCCCAATTGAATTTCTGCACCCATGTGCGCAGTGACACGCATTGGCAATTTTGAATCGCCAATAATCATCGACTCATTTGGTGTATTTAAATGGTGGACCGCAGCGCCGGCGAAAAAATTCTTATTGTAAATAACTGTTCCAGCAGAGGCATCGAAAAAACCTCGCGTT
>CAIYXD010000561.1 GCA_903930085.1 uncultured Flavobacteriia bacterium | reverse complement strand
CGCCCACGTACCGAGTGTATCTATCAGTGCGTCAATTTCATCCTGCGGTAAATCGCCAACGACTACAACTTTGGTTAATCCGTGCAAATAATTTTCTTCAAAAAATTGTTTCAGGGTTGACGTGGAAATCGCATCGAAATCTTGTTCACTCGTAACTCTTCCATAAATCGATTGGTTGAAAAGACGTTGCTGAAATCCGCGTTGGGCGATGAAACTTACTTTCTCCATGCTTACTTTGAATTTTTGTTTTCGGTCGTTTCGTAATTCTTCGACTTCGTGCTCGTGAAAAACCAAATTTTGAATAGCGTCCTTTAAAATATGCAGAATCGGCAACAAATTTTCACGCAGGGAATACAGGGTAATAACGGAATTTTCATTCGAGATTCCCGATTCAAAAAATCCGCCCAGCGCATCAATTTCGGTGTTTATTTGAGTGGATGTTTTGGTTTTCGTTCCCGATAGAAGCAAGCCATTCACAAACGATGCGATGCCATGTTCTCCTTTTATAGTTCCTGCATCGAAGTAAAGATCCAATCGTGCGGTGTCGTTTGGAACTTCTTTCATGAAATACAATTTAACATCGTTTGCAATGTCAAAAACGCTAGGTTTCACAAAATCAATTTTGTCTATATCCTGTAATTCAGGACTCAATGTTCTATTCAGCATGTTGGGTAGCTTTAACTTTCAGTAAAGAGCAATTTGCCGGATGTAAATAGCGCAGTGCAGTTTCTTGTAAATGACTCGGTTTAATCGCTTGATAAATAGCATGTTCTTCATTTATTCCGTTGGCATCGCCTAGTAATTCAAACAGGCATAAATTCATTGCACGGTTCAATAAACCTTGTTCTTGGAATTCTTTTGCGGTGCGGATTTTAATCATTAATCGCGCTAATTCCGTTTCTGTAATCGGGTGTTCTTTCAATATCTCCAATTCTTTCCACAATGCTTTGTCCAGCATTTCAAACGTAACACCCTCGTTTAGTTTGCCGGAAATAACCAATAAACCATTGTCCATCGAGCCTAAAATATAAGCGCCAATTTCAGTGGTTAATTTTTGTTCTTTTTTCAAGGAAACATAAAGGCGAGAGGATTTATCCCGGCCTAAAGCATCGGAAAGAATATCACACATGTAAAACCCTTCGTGACGCCGCTCGGGCATGTTAAACGAATAATAAAATGCATCTGTTGGAACGGCGCGTTCAATTATTTTTTCTCTGAATTCCGTTTGTTCGGGTTCTGCATCTAGCACCCGCGCAGGTTTTATCCCTTCTGGAATTTCACCGTACCATTTTTCAACCGTTTCTTTTACGTAATCCAATTCAAAATTTCCGGCAACACATAGTATTGCATTGGATGGGTTGTAGTGTTTTTGGAAAAATGCTTTAACATCTTCCATTCTCGCATCTTCAATGTGCTTGATTTCTTTCCCGATTGTTGCCCATTTATATGGGTGAACACGGTAGGAAAGAGGTCGCAGTTCCAACCAAACATCGCCGTAAGGCTGGTTGAGGTAGCGTTGTTTAAATTCTTCAATGACAACATTGCGCTGGACTTCCAAACTTTTGTCTGTAAAAGCAAGCGACAACATTCTATCGCTTTCCAACCACAATGCTGTTTCCAGATTTTTAGCGGGTAAAACATTGTAATAATTTGTTATGTCGTTGGAAGTAAATGCGTTACTCTCTCCTCCTGCCATTTGGAGTGGTGCATCAAAGTCGGGAATATTCACCGATCCACCAAACATTAAATGCTCGAAAAGGTGCGCAAATCCGGTTTTGTCTTCCGTTTCATCGCGTGCACCAACATCGTACAAGGTATTTACTACTGCGAGCGGCGTTGTCACGTCTTTGTGAAAAAGCACGGTTAAGCCATTCGCTAATTTGAATCGTTCAAATGTGATCATTAGAATATAAATTTTTCAGTTTGTTGTGCGAGGATGGCACTGCGGTATTCCGCTATAATTTCTTTTACAACTGCAGCGG
>CAIYXD010000560.1 GCA_903930085.1 uncultured Flavobacteriia bacterium | reverse complement strand
CAGTTTGGAATGTGTATATTCTGGCACCCAGCCACTGCTATCGATAAAAATTCGGATAGCTTTAACGAATGGATTTGTATCTCCGGCATCAAACCAATGTTTCGTTCCGGCCGGCACAGAAATTAAATCTCCTTTTTCGCACAAAAGATTGAATACAGGCTCTGTTTCCAGGTTGAACCAGAACAATCCCTGTCCGTCCACAAAAAAGCGAATCTCGTCTTCTGAATGCGTATGTTCTGAAAGGAACTTTGCACGGATAGCACTGTAGTTTTCTGTCCCTTGGTTTATGGAAATCACATCCGCAGTTTGGTAGCCACCTTCGTCCATAAATGGTTTTAAATCTTTGGAATAAGCTGCCAAAATTTCTTCTTGCGTAGCGCTATCCTCAAAAACTACAGCGCACGACCATTGGTCAAAGAATAGGTTTCGTTCTTCCAAAAACACACGAATTTCTCTTGGATCGTGTAGGTTTCTATTTTTTTCTGGGATGGATAAAATTGCCATTTTTTAGATTTGGGATTTGGGATTTGTAATTTGGGATTATCTCCTTACAGTCGATGCTGCCTGCGGCGGTTGGGATGTGAAGATTTGGGATTTGTTATTTGTAATTTGGGTTTATCTCCTTACAGTCGATCCTGCATTCGGCGGTTGGGATTATGCGTTTTTCAGCATCCATTCGCATTGGCACAAATAGTCCAATGTTTCGAGATGTCGTTTTGCTTCAAACAGATTCTTCCCCCAGGCATAGGTTCCATGTTTCCGGATGATAAATGCATGCTGTTGTATGCGTTTGGCTTCTTCCGTCATGACTTCTTTGAAATTCTGCATATCTTGGGTGTTTTCAAAAATCGGAATATCGATGTAGTTTTCATGGGTGGTTTGTCCATCAAAACCTTTTTGAATTTCGTACCCTTCGAAGGAAATTTGAGTACCGAGAACAGCTGAAATCAAAATAGGATAAATAGAATGGCTGTGGATAATAACTTTTGTTTCTGGGAACAATTCATAAATGACGCAATGAATCAAGGTTTCCGCAGATGGTTTCATGTGCGCGAATTCGCCTGTTGCCGTACCGTTTGAATCTACCGTTATAAAATCGCTTGCAGAGAACTGCGATTTATCTACTCCACTGCGGGAAACCCAAATCGTTCCTCCAGTATCCTTGAAAGAATAATTTGTTGCGGTAGCAGGCGACCATCCCTTTAAATTGTAGTGGCGAATAGTCTCTGCAAGAAGTTCTTTTTCGTTTATGGACATGCTACAAAGGTACGAGTGAAATAATACATACTTGTTTTTTTAACTAAAAAAAACGCGTTTCCTATTTGTGAAACGCGTTTTGAATTAGTTTACAAACCATGCGATTTGTGTCGTAATAATCTATTTATTTTGCCAACGCTTCTTTAACAAAAGTGGAAATTACCTTCCCATCTGCCTTTCCAGCTAATTTTGCGGAAAGAAGCCCCATTACTTTTCCCATATCCTGCGGACCACTTGCGCCAGTTGCGGAAATAGCAGCCAGAACTTCTGCTTTTACTTCTTCGTCACCCATCATTTTAGGCAGGTATTCTTCTAGAACTTTAGCCTGAAACAATTCGTCGGTTGCAAGATCTTCGCGTCCTTGAGTGATGTAAATTTCATACGTTTCCATGCGTTGTTTGTGCAATTTCATGCAAATTTTCATCGCAGTTTCATCGCTAACTTCGCTTCCGGATCCTGAAGTTGCTTCCAGAATTAATTTTGATTTAATATCGCGTAATACAGCTAATTTCTCTTTGTCTTTAGCAAGCATTGCACTTTTGATATCGCCATTTATTTTTTCTGTAAAACTCATCAATCTACGTTATCGTGTAAAAAATTATTATTTCGTATGGTTGTACCATTTTCATCTTGCGACAAACCAAATCTACTAAAAGACTCTTCGCTGCTTCTTGCAGAATTGTCCAACTGAATATTTCTTCGAACAAAAGCAGGCTCGTTTTCAAATTCTGTAATTCCTTCTGCTTTTTTCAGTTTAGAAGTATATTCTTGAATTTTTGACAAACGATCTTGCGTTCTTCTTTGTTGTTCTTCTGGCGAAAGAATAGATTTCGCTGGTGTTGTTTCCAAGCTAATTTTCTGTTCCATTTCATCTTCTAACCAAAGACGAACAACTTCCTCTTTTTGCGGTGCTTCTTGCGCAGTTGGGTTGTTTATTTCCCAATCGAACTGCATTTCTTTTTGTTCTTTTGTTTCTTCGTGTAAAAACGATGCATCAATAGGCGTTTGTGCTACCGATGCAGTGTCATTTTTTAAGAATGGCTCCTCTACAGTATTGGTAATTTCTGTTGCGTTGTTGAACGTATTAACTTGCGTTGGAGCAGCTAATGGCGCTTTAATTTCATTTTTTGGTTCATCTTCCAGTTTACGAACCATTTTTTCTGGTGCTTTTTCAAAACCATTTACTGGTTGCGAAGAAAATCCTGTTGCGATTAACGTTACGGATAATTTATCACCCAATGTTGCATCGTAGCCATGTCCCCAGATTACATCAGCAGTTGAGCCAGCTTCGTCTTGAATATAATCCGTGATTTCTGTGATTTCATCCATCAAGACTTCTTTGTCGCCATACGTAATATTCAGTAAAACGTATTGTGCGCCGCTGATATCATTATCGTTCAATAAAGGGGAATTCAACGCTTCCTGCACAGCAAGTGTAGCACGATTTTCTCCTTCCGCTGAAGCGCTTCCCATGATTGCATTTCCGCTGTCCTTCATTACCGTTTTCACATCGTTGAAATCGACATTGATAGCGCCAGTTACAGCAATTACTTCAGCAATTCCTTTTGCAGCAGTTGTTAAAACATCATCTGCTTGGGAGAAAGCGTTTCCAATGGTAAGATTTCCAGAGATTTCACGCAAACGCTCGTTGTTAATTACCAACAAGGTATCTACGTTTTGACGCATTTTTTCTAACCCTTCTTCTGCTTGTTGTCTTCTTTTTCGTCCCTCAAAATTAAAAGGCACGGTAACGATTCCAACTGTCAAAATCCCAAGTTCTTTTGCCACTTGCGCGATAATTGGCGCAGCTCCAGTTCCGGTTCCACCGCCCAT
>CAIYXD010000559.1 GCA_903930085.1 uncultured Flavobacteriia bacterium | reverse complement strand
GGTGTAAAAAAGGTTTTGGATGTTCGTTTTTAAAGATTAAAAGCGCGTGTTCCAAATCTTCGCCAAACTCTTTGCTCAAGCGTTCAATGAAAAATCCGGAAATTTCTTCGTGGCTAACACCAGACACAATGTCGTATTCCAACGCATGACTGAACGGTCCGTGACCAATATCGTGCAATAAAATTGCAATTAAAACCGCGCGCTCTTCTTCCGAAGTTATTTCGTGGCCTTTTCTACGAATCGTTGCGATAGCGAGCGACATCAAGTGCATGGCGCCTAAAACATGGTGAAAACGCGTATGCAAAGCTCCAGGATAAACGAGGTGACTCATTCCCAATTGCATAATACGGCGCAATCTTTGCATGTAAGGATGTTCAATTAAATCGAAAATAAACGCGTCAGGAATTGAAATAAAACCATAGACTGGATCGTTAAAAATTTTCTTTTTGTTATTTCGGTTGAGAATTGGTCGCAATTGAATAATTTTAAAATCAAATTCAAAACTATAAAATAAAGCGCACATGCAAGGCAAAATACTTTGGGCAGATGACGAAATCGAGTTGTTGAAACCACATATTATCTTTTTAGAATCAAAAGGTTACTCCGTTGATGCCGTAAATAGTGGTTCGGAAGCGGTAGATAAAAGCAACGAAAACAACTACGATATTATTTTTCTGGACGAAAATATGCCTGGGATTTCCGGATTGGAAGCGCTCGCTCGAATCAAAGAATCTAAGCCTTACGTGCCAATCGTGATGATTACAAAAAGCGAGGAGGAACATATCATGGAAGAAGCAATTGGCAGCAACATCGCCGATTATTTGATAAAACCAGTCAATCCGAATCAAATTTTATTGAGTATCAAAAAGAATCTAGATCAAAGCAAATTAGTTTCTCAAAAAACAAATTCCAATTACCAAGTGGAATTTCGGCAGTTGGGCATGTTGCTGAATGGCAGATTAGATGCAGCTGAATGGAGCGATTTATACAGCAAGTTAGTTTTTTGGGAACTGGAGTTGGAAAAAATCGAAGATTCTGGGATGCGTGAAATTCTAGAAATGCAGAAAAAAGAGGCGAATAACCTTTTTGCGCGCTTTATCGAACGCAATTATACCGATTGGTTAAACGGAACAGAAGATGCGCCACAAATGCTGCATACCTTAATGAAGGATAAAATTGCACCTTTCATTGGCAAGGAAAAAACATTTGTATTGGTGATTGATAATTTGCGGTACGACCAATGGAAAGTGTTGCAGCCAATTTTCTCAAAATATTTTTCGCTGGAAACAGAAGAAATTATTTATTCCATTTTACCCACCGCAACGCAATACGCTCGAAATGCCTTTTTTGCCGGTTTAATGCCAAGTGAAATCGAAAAGAAATTTCCAAAATTGTGGAAAAATGAAGAAGATGAAGGCGGGAAAAACATGCACGAAAAAGAATTTTTGGAGGCTAATTTAACCCGTTTGGGTAAAAAAGTGAAATGGTCTTACACGAAAATCACCAATTTAGACGCTGGGCGAAAGTTGCTGGATACCATGAACGAATTGAAAGAAAACGATGTCAACTTTATCGTATATAATTTCGTGGATATGCTTTCCCATGCGCGGACCGAAATGGAAGTAATTCGGGAATTAGCGGACGACGAAGCTGCATATCGTTCCTTGACACTTTCTTGGTTTGAGCATTCCGCTTTGCATGATATTGTCAAAAAAATCGCGGAGTTTGGTGCGAAATTGGTGATTACAACCGACCACGGAACCGTAAAAGTGACGAATCCGATAAAAATTGTCGGCGAACGAAACACCAATACCAACCTTCGCTACAAAGCTGGTCGCGGATTATCCTACAACCAAAAGGACGTATACCGCGTTGCCAATCCACAAGATGCTTTTTTACCTAAAATCAAAATGTCTGCTGAATTTGTTTTTGCCAAAGAAAACGATTTTTTTGTTTACCCAAATAATTACAACCATTTTGTGAATTATTACGGACAAACCTTCCAACATGGTGGGATTTCACTAGAAGAAATGCTTATTCCATTTATTGTGATGAATCCGAAATAAAGTGCGTTGATTTGAATTTAAAAAAATAATTTTGCGTTTTACTATTCATATTTTTTAAAATGACATTTCAGATTCAGAATCTTGAGGATATTCCTGCCACAGCGCAACTTTTTTTAGAAGAGTTTTTACACAACAAAGTTTTTGCATTTGATGGCGAAATGGGTGCTGGAAAAACGACTTTTATCTCCGCATTGCTTTCTGCGATGGGTATTCAGGAGTTGGAAGGTTCTCCAACGTATTCTTTGGTAAATACATACGATAGTGCAATGTATGGGAAAGTCTACCACTTTGATGTTTTTCGCTTGAAGGATGAACGGGAAGCTTTCGACATTGGAATAGAAGAAATGCTTTACAATGGCGGAATTTGTTTCATTGAATGGCCAGAAAAAATCGCTAATTTATTACCAGATAATACGATTTGGGTGTATATTCGTAAATTAGATGACAATTCACGCACACTAACAGTAGAGCAATGATTACCGATCCCGAGATTCTCAAAAAATTAATTCAGCAAGGTAGCCTTCTCCCAAAAGAAGAAATGTTGGAAATTGCCCGAAAAAAAGGCAGTTTATTTATTGGAATCCCAAAGGAAAGTTCTTTTCAAGAACGCCGTGTAGCATTGGTTCCTGAAGCAGTTTCACTTCTCGTGGCGAACGGACACCGCGTGAAAATTGAATCTAAAAGTGGGGAAGGAGCTAATTTTTCGGATAACGAATACAGCGAAGCAGGAGCAGAGATTTGCCACGATTCAAAAGAAATTTTTCAGTGCGATATTATTTTTAAAGTTGCGCCTCCATCCGAAGAAGAAGTGGATTTAATGTCTGGAAACCAGACGCTTATTTCCGCTTTGCAAATTTCTATTCAACCAAAAGTAATTCTGCAAAAATTGATGCAGAAGAAAATTACTGCCGTTGCTTGGGATTACATCCGCGACGAAGAAGGCGTTTATCCTGTTGTTCGAACGATGGGAGAAATTGCTGGTACAACATCTATTTTGGTTGCTGCGGAGCTGCTTTCTTCTTTCAACGATGGAAAAGGAATCATGCTCGGTGGAATCGCCGGTGTTTCTCCAACAGAAGTTGTTGTTATCGGCGCAGGAACAGTTGGTGAATTTGCAACGCGTGCAGCACTTGGTTTGGGCGCTTCCGTGAAGGTTTTTGATAGTTCTTTGTCGCGTCTACGTCGTTTGCAAAACGATATTGGCGTGCGAATTTATACTTCTGTTTTAAATCCAAAAGTCTTGGATAAATCACTCAAACGCGCGGATGTTGTAATTGGAGCACTGCGTTCACCGCTTGGAAGAACGCCTTGCGTGGTAACAGAAGAAATGATACAAAGCATGAAAACGGGCTCAGTGGTTGTCGATGTAAGTATTGATCAAGGCGGTTGTTTTGAAACTTCCCGCGTCACAAATCACATTGAACCGACTTTCGTGAAACATGGTGTAATCCATTATTGCGTGCCGAACATCGCTTCGCGGGTTTCCAGAACAGCATCTTTTGCGCTTTCCAATATTTTTTCCCCAATTTTGATAGAAATGGGAGATCAGGGCGGTTGCCGCGATTTGATAAGAAACGATCCAGGTTTTAGAGGTGGCGTTTATATTTATAATGGAACGTTGACAAGCGAAGTACTAGGTAAAGTATTTGATTTGAAATACAAAGACATTGAATTATTGCTGCTCGGCATGTGATTTCAGTTGGATAAAATGTTTACACCGCTATCTTTTCCAGTTGCTCCGCTGAAACTTACACGAAAAAAAAATCTCGTTTACGTCAAATGCCTGGTGCGCAACAAAGATCTTTTGGTTACACCAGAAGAATGGGTTAGACAGCATCTCCTACATTATTTAATCGCTGAAAAGCAAATTCCAATTGGTCTAATTTCCTCCGAAATGGCCATTGAAGTCAACCAATTATCGCGTCGCTGTGATGTGGTGGTTTTTGGAAAAGATGGAAATCCAAGGATGATAATCGAGTGCAAAGCCCCGGAAGTAAAGCTTACAGAAAAAGTTTTTCGACAAATCGCACAGTATAATTTTACGCTAAATGTTGATTTTTTAATCCTTACAAATGGCTTGGAAAATATCGCTTGTAAAATAGACAGAAGCAACAGTAGCTTGATTTTTCTCGAAAACTTACCGAACTGGGAGGAATTAAACCCGGTATAAAAATCACCCTTTAAGTCGATTAAAAGTTGGGCGTTTCCCTGCGGGCCGCGCTTTTCGTTCCAATCTTTCCTTAAAAAAAGAAAAGGATTTCCACTACAATCCCTAACGTAAAACTGCTTCGATAGCAATAGCACGTCTCGGACGAATCTTCCAATCTGTCGGAATCGTAACTCTTTTACGCGTCCAGTTTAAACTCAGAAGTTTTATGGAACGTAAGGGCTGGATAATCTTTTTCCGCCATTGCCAATAAGAAAGACGTTTCCGCCAAGAAAACAAGGTTATCGTCTTTATCGCGCGCCAAATAGCTTCCTTTTGCTTGTTTAAAATCAGAAAGTTGCTGCAAATCATCCGTTGTAATCCAGCACGCTTTGTGGTAATTTTTAGGAACAAATCGGCAATTTGCGCCATATTCATGCAGCAAACGGTGCGAAATAACTTCGAATTGCAATTGTCCCACCGTTCCAACGATTTTTCGGTTTCCCGGCTGTAGCACAAACATTTGCGCAACACCTTCGTCGGTTAATTGGCGGATGCCTTTTTCCAATTGCTTTGATTTCATTGGATCTAGATTTTCCAGTTCCATGAATATTTCTGGAGAGAATGAAGGAATTCCTTTGAACATCATTTTTTCGCCTTCCGTCAAGGTGTCGCCAATTTTGAAATTTCCAGTATCGTACAAGCCGATAACGTCGCCAGGAAAAGCTTCTTCAATGACACTTTTATCTTGCGCCATAAAGGAAGTTGGGTTTGCAAATTTGAAATTTTTGTTCAGTCGAACGTGGTGGTAAAACGTATTGCGCTCAAACTTTCCGGAAACAATCCGTAAAAAAGCAATTCTATCGCGGTGTTTTGGATCTAAGTTAGCATGAATTTTAAAGACAAAACCGCTGAATTTAGGCTCATTCGGCTCGATGAACCGCACATCGGTTTCCCGTCCAATTGGCGAAGGAGAAATTTCTATAAACGTGTCCAATAATTCTTGCACACCAAAATTATTCACGGCAGAGCCAAAGAAAACAGGCGCTATTTCTCCTCTTAAGTATTTTTCTCGGTCAAAAGTGTCAAAAACACCATCAATGATTTCAATTTCTTCCCGTAGTTCATTCGCAAACGCTGGAGTAACCAAATCATCCAACTGCGGATCGTTTAGGTCTTTAATAGATACAACTTCCTCTTCGCGTTTTGTTTTGTTGGATTTGAATAGGTTTAAACTTTGGTTGTGGATATTGTAAACTCCTTTGAAACGATCGCCAATACCGATTGGCCAAGTTAGCGGTCTTACTTTAAGATCCAGTTTATCTTCCAATTCATCCAAAAGAGAAAACGCATCTTTTCCCTCTCTATCCATTTTATTCACAAAAATAATCACTGGCGTTTTCCGCATGCGGCATACTTCCATTAATTTTTCGGTTTGTGTTTCCACACCATTTGCGCAATCAATTACAAGAATTACACTATCTACAGCGGTAAGTGTTCTATACGTGTCTTCTGCAAAATCCTTGTGACCAGGAGTATCGAGAATATTCACCTGCTTTCCACCGTATTCAAAAGCCATTACAGAAGTAGCAACCGAAATTCCACGTTGTTTTTCGATTTCCATGAAATCGGATGTCGCAGTCTTTTTAATCTTATTGTTTTTTACAGCTCCAGCGGTTTGAATTGCCCCACCAAAAAGCAGCAGTTTTTCCGTTAAAGTAGTTTTTCCTGCATCGGGATGCGCGATAATTCCAAATGTCCTTCTTTTTTCTATAGCTTCCTGATTCCGCATACAGTTGTTTTTTTCAAATAAGGAAAAACAATTCTTTTCCTCAAAATAAGTTAATAAAAAAAGGCTGAGTAATTACTCAGCCTTCTGGTGGGTGGAAGATGGGGCTCGAACCCACGACCCTCGGTACCACAAACCGATGCTCTAACCAACTGAGCTACAACCACCATTTTTGTGAGTGCAAATATAGTCAAATTCTATTTTTATCAAAGATAGAAGCAAGTTTTTTTTTATTTTTAGAAAATCAAATGAACCAAGACTGTAATATGAGTTCCTCAGAATTAGTGATAAAAGAATTTGAAAATCGCGTTTTTAACGAATCGTATGAAAGAATTTACCGTTGCATGTCAATGATAGAAGACAAAGATCTATGGAAATCCCCAAACACTTCTATTCCGGCAATCGGTAATTTAGTATTGCATATTTGCGGAAATGCGAGACAATGGATTTTATCAGGGATTGGAAATCGGGAAGATAACCGCGACCGAAATATGGAATTTATGCACCATCCGAAAATAAAAAAATCGGAATTAGTTTTTTTATTGGAAAACTTAAAGGTCAATTTGAAGCAAACTTTATCGGAACTAAGCAGCGATGCCATCGAGAAAAAATATACCATTCAAGGATTTGAAGTAAATGGATTTTCTGCTATGGTGCATGTAATTGAGCATTTTTCTTACCATACAGGTCAAATTACGTTTCTCACAAAATGGCTCACCAATAAAAACACAGAGTATTATGGTGGTTTAAATCTAGATCAAACGAATAATTTGAATTAATACCTCTAATTAGGGTTGGATTGTTGATAATTCAATCTGTCTTTCTGAAATTTTCAAAGTGGTAGCATTAACTTTGTAAAAAAAATCGGATACATGTTAAAAATTGGCGTTTTTGGTTCGGGGCATTTGGGGAAAATTCATATTCGCTTATTGCTTGAGTTAACAGAACAGTTTGAAGTAGTTGGTTTCTATGATCCGAGTGATGAGAATGCGGCGGAAGTAATAGAAAAGTTTCAGTTGAAACGTTTTCAATCCATGCAGGAATTATTGGATGCGGTGGAATGCGTGGATATTGTAACACCAACATTGACGCATGCAGAACTTGCTTCGCTTGCACTTCGAAACAGCAAACATGTTTTTATTGAAAAACCAGTTACAGAAACAGTAGACGAAGCGCGATCTTTAATGGGATTGGCGCGGGAAGCGAATGTAAAAGTGCAAGTAGGTCACGTAGAGCGATTCAATCCCGCATTCCAAGCTGCCGTGCCATTTTTAACCAAACCAATGTTCATAGAAACCCATCGTTTGGCACAATTCAATCCGCGTGGTACAGATGTTCCCGTTGTTTTGGATTTGATGATTCATGATTTGGATATTATTTTAAGTGTTGTAAAATCTGGCGTAAAACGGATTTCTGCATCTGGAGTGGCTGTTGTTAGCGATACACCAGATATCACAAATGCACGAATTGAATTCGATAATGGTTGTGTTGCAAATTTAACAGCTTCCAGAATTTCGATGAAAAATATGCGTAAATCACGTTTTTTCCAGAAAGATGCATACATCAGTGTCGATTTTTTAACCAAAGAGTTGGAAGTCGTTCGGATGGAAACGGTGGAAGGCGAGCCGAATCCACTCGATATTGTTTTCGATATGGGAGAAGGAAAGCCAATAAAGAAAATCTTCTTCGATAAACCAGATATTGGCGAAATCAATGCGATAAAAGAAGAATTAAATTCTTTTCACGATTCCATTGTAAACGATACAACACCATTGGTTTCTTTGGAGGATGGTTTCAGAGCGTTGGATGTTGCACAACAAATTTTGGATAAATTAAAATCCACTTCTTCTATTTTGGTGGACAATAACCAGTAAAAAATAGCGTTTTAGTTACAGATTACTATTTATGAAACAACTTCTATTTTTGCTTTTTGTTGGTTTAATCGCTTCATCGTGTATAAAAAACAATTCAGATCCAGCCTGGCTTGAAGTGACGAAATGGAGCTTGGTGGCCAATCCAAATTCAGAAAATCAAACAGGTGAATTAACGCACAACTTCTCGGAAGCTTGGGTTTATATAGACGATAAAATAGTTGGTGTTTTTGAAGTTCCTTTCAAGATTCCAATTTTACAGAGTGGAAATGTCAATATTAAAATTTACCCTGCAATAAAAAATAATGGAATTGCTGCTACAAAAAAGATCTATCCTTTTGTGGAGGTTTTTGAAGTCAATGCAAACTTGATGCAAAATCAAACTCTAACTCTAAATCCTATAACGCGCTATGTTTCTGTGACTAAGTTTTGGATAGAAGATTTTGAAGATCCGGCAGTTAAAATTATAACAGACCCCAATTCTCAAACCGCATTATCGCAAGGTTCAGATCCTTTAATTCTAGAATACGGAAACAATTATGGCGAAGTAAATTTGAATTTGACCGATTCAACTTGGGTAGCTTTTACAGAGCAATTACCGTATATTCAAATAGGAAAAGAAGTGTATTTGGAAATTGATTATTACAATACGAATGCATTGATTACAGGTTTAATAGCTATTTCTCCAAGTTCAGTAATCAATAACCAGAACGTACAACTGAACCCCCAAGATCCTGCTTCTGTTAAATGGAAAAAAATATACATTGACTTAAAAGAAGTTGTCTCCAACTCCTCTGCACAAGCAGATTTTAGAATCTCCTTTCAAGCGCTTATTGATTCAAACGATAGCGAAGGTAAAATTGTTCTAGATAATATTAAAGTAGTTTATTTCTAACCTATGAAAAATCGTCTTTTGGTTGTTTTTTTCATTCTAATGGATTGGTTAATGGCTACTTTAGCATGGGTTGTTTTTTATTATTTTAGAAAAACGTCCATCGAAAAAGTTGATTTTAACATTGGAGAATCTTTTTATTGGGGTGTTTTTATACTGCCAATTTTATGGCTTTTACTTTATTATTTCCAAGGAACTTACCATAGAATCAAGCGATTGTATCGGTTTAAATTATTTAATCTTACCTTTTTGGGTTCCTTGATCGGTTCGGTTTTTATCTTTTTCACACTGCTGTTAGACGACGATATTTCCGGTTATCAGCTTTATTACAAATCTATATTTCTACTTTTTGTGATTCATTTTCTATGCACTTTCCTTCCTCGATTATTGTTTATTTCGATTATGGTGAATAGAATCCATTCTGGAAAAAATGGATTTAAAACCTTGTTGATTGGCGGAAGCGATAAAGCGGTAGAAGTGTACAATGAAATTATCGGATTGCGAAAAGGAACAAATAATTTTGTTGGTTTTGTAAATATCAATGGTGTTGATAAGCTTTTAGAAGATAGGTTGCCATATCTTGGTCATGCGGATAACCTAGAAAAGGTTTTACGCGAGCAAAACATCGAGGAAGTTATTATTGCCTTGGAAAGTGTGGAACACGATAAATTAAAATCGATTATTGGGCGAATCGAAGGCGGGGATTTGAGCATCAAGATTTTACCGGATATGTATGATATTTTATCTGGATCGGTAAAAATGACAAATATTTTTGGGGCACTTTTAATAGAAGTGAATGCAGAATCCATGCCTATTTGGCAGCAGGCAATCAAACGTTTTTTGGATGTAGTTCTTTCATTTATTGCACTGCTACTTTTAATTCCTTTACACATTGTTTTGGCTATTGGCGTTAAAATGTCTTCGCCAGGTTCCATATTTTTCCTTCAAGAGCGAATTGGTTTGAATGGAAAACCATTTCAAATTATTAAATTCAGAACAATGTTTGTTGATTCGGAAAAATCAGGTCCGCAGTTATCTTCTTCAAATGACCCGCGAATAACTCCAATTGGACGTTTTATGCGCAAATTGAGACTTGATGAATTCCCGCAGTTTATGAATGTTTTATTGGGAGAAATGTCTTTGGTAGGACCGAGACCGGAGCGACAGTATTACATTGATAAAATAGTACAAATAGAACCACAATTCTTGCACTTGACGAAAGTTCGTCCGGGAATTACTTCCTGGGGACAAGTTAAATATGGTTATGCTGAGAATGTAGACCAAATGCTGCAGCGAATGAAATTTGATTTACTGTATCTTAAGAATCGCACCTTAGCTTTGGATATTAAGATTATGCTTTATACAGTTATAATCATCCTAAAAGCCAAAGGAAAATAAATTTCTCAGGTTAATTAAAGTAACCAAATTATTCCGTTTTATTTTTAGCGTATATTGAATTCAAACATCATCTCTTCGTTCAAGAAACCTTCTAATTTATCGCCAATTTGAACAGGGCCGACACCTGCCGGAGTTCCTGTAAACAGAAGATCCCCTGTTTTCAAAGTCATGAATTTAGAAACATAAGCGATGAGTTTATCAATAGAAAAAATCATATCAGAAGTGTGTCCAGTTTGCACTTTCTCTCCATTTTTATAGAGTTCAAATGTTAGATTTTCAAAGTCAAGTGAGCTGATTTCGATGAACTTATTCGAGATTGGAGCGCTGTGTTCAAAAGCTTTTGCAATTTCCCAAGGCAGCCCTTTTTCTTTGCAGTTTTGCTGCAGGTCACGCGCCGTAAAATCAATTCCAAGTGTGACTTTTGAATAATATTTTGGCGCAAATTTTTCGGCTATATTTTTTCCAACTTTCTGGATCTGAACCACTAATTCACACTCGTAGTGTAAGTCTTTTGTGAACTCCGGATAAAAGAATGGATTGCCATTTTTTAACAATGCTGTATCCGGTTTTAAAAAGAAAATCGGCTCTGTTGGTAACTCCGACTTCATTTCTTTTGCATGATCTGCATAATTCCTTCCGATACAAATAATTTTCATTTTTCTTTACTTTAGAGGAAAAACTGTGCTCCTAAATCTATTTAAGCTATTTAAATTTATTCTTTAATTCTTCCAATTTTGCCTCGATATTCTGCTTGTTATCGTTTGATTTTTGAGAATTTTCCTTTGCTTTTTTAATTTTATCCATTTCTTTTCTCAGGCATTGCTTTGTATACAATGGAAAGTCAGCATCTAGCATCCAGCCATAATAGCCTGGTTCAATTAAAGAAACCTGCTTGATGGTTTTTCCTTTATGTTTTCCAAAATTATAGATTGCGTTTCCATCCTCGTCGATTGCAAGTCTTCCAGCAAAGTCCAATAAATTATAATTTCCCGCTTTTGAAAAGTCTGAAAGAAAAGAAATATCGTTTGTTAAATCGTCGTAGCGCTCTACTTGTGCTTTCAACACGTCCCAAGTAGCTTGCGCATCGTATAAAGCATTGTGTGCATTCTCAATGTCTTTTTTGCAGTAAAATTGGTAAGCGGCAGCCAATGTTCGTTGTTCCATTTTGTGGAAAATATTTTGAACGTCTACAAATTTTCTTTTGGAGATATCAAAAGTGCTCCCAACGCGCATTAATTCCTCTGCTAAAACCGGAATATCAAATTTATTGGAATTATATCCTGCAAGATCAGATTCTCCAATGAATGCAACTACCGTTTCTGCTATTTCTGCAAATGTTGGCTCGTTTAGAATATCTTCTTCGTAAATGCCATGAATTTCACTTATGTTTTTCGGTATTGGCATTTGTGGATTTACGCGCTGACAATATCGCTCTTCCGCACCATCTGGATGAACTTTAATAATGGCGATTTCAACAATTCGATCACTTGTTATATTAATACCAGTTGTTTCTAAATCGAAAATTGCTAAAGGTTTTTTTAAATTAATGTG
>CAIYXD010000558.1 GCA_903930085.1 uncultured Flavobacteriia bacterium | reverse complement strand
CGTTAGATAGTATATATTTTTTCATTTCTTAAGTTTAAAAATCATTTCTTCCAAGCTCATTTCCTCCTGTTCACCAGTTTCCATGTTTTTCAGTTGAATTAAATTCTCCGCCATTTCTGCTTCGCCAACAATTGCAACAAATTCTACTCTTCTATCGTTGGCGTATTTCATTTGCTTTTGCATTTTTGCAGAAGTTGGATACAATTCACAAGCGATATCGTTCGCTCTAGCCTCGTATACCAATTGCATGCAATGCGCTTGTTCTTTCTCCCCAAAATTCACGAATAACAATGTCAATCCCTGATCCGTTTCTTTTGGAAACAATTTTAATTCGGTTAAAACATCGTAAATACGATCCGCTCCGAAAGAAATTCCAACGCCAGACATATCGTTCATTCCGAAAAGTCCCGTTAGATCATCGTAGCGTCCACCGCCACAAATACTTCCCATCTTCACACCATTTGCTTTTACTTCAAAAATTGCGCCTGTGTAATAGTTTAATCCGCGGGCAAGCGTAATATCAAATTCGAGTTCCGCCTGCTGCAGTCCAAGCGCTTGAACCTGATCAAAAATAAACTGCAATTCTGCTATTCCTTTCAATCCAATTTCACTTTGCGCTAAAAAATTGGACATTTTACTTATTTTTTCAGCATTCGTTCCCGAGAAGGAAAATAAGGGTTGGATTTTTGAAATTGCGTCCGCAGAAACACCTTTTTCCAGTAATTCTTTCACGACGCCATCCTCCCCGATTTTGTCCAACTTATCAATTGCCACGGTGATATCTATCAGTTTATCACTTTCACCACTAACTTCTGCAATACCGGATAAAATCTTTCTATTGTTTAATTTTACGGTGAAACTTGGCAATTTTAGATTCGCAAGAATCTCATCGAACAGCAACACAAATTCCACTTCATAGATTAAGGAATCGCTTCCTACGACATCCGCATCGCACTGAAAAAACTCTTGGTATCGCCCATGTTGCGGCCGATCTGCTCTCCAAACTGGTTGAATCTGGTAGCGTTTAAATGGAAAAGACAATTCGTTTTGGTGTTGCACCACAAAGCGCGCAAATGGAACCGTCAAATCATAACGAAGCGCTTTTTCAGCTAAGGAATTCGCAAAGCGAGGTAAATTATCGTTTTGTAAAGCTTCCAAATCCGCTTTTTTCAGTTTATCACCGGAATTGAGCACTCTAAAAATCAATCGATCCCCTTCTTCGCCGTATTTTCCCATCAACGTAGAGGAAAGCTCGAAAGAAGGCGTTTCAATTGGGGAGAATCCAAACTTTCGAAACGCTTTTCTAATCGTGTCAAAAATGTACGTTCTTCGTGCAACTTCAACCGGTAAAAAATCACGCGTACCTTTAGGAATGGAGGGTTTTTGTGCCATGTTTTAAATTGTATTTCGGCAAATATAAGAATTAGGGCTAACAAATAAGGTATTGTGAAAGTTGGTTTCAAATCTTAGGATTCCTTTTACAGCCTTTGAAATTTCTTAAAGTAAAAAACAGAAAGAGAATTTAGAATTAATATCGAGAAATTTCGGGTAAAAGATGCGACAATCGTTACTCAAATTTTGTCTTTTCCTAACCAACGCAGCACATTGTCGTACCAGATTTCATCCGATTCTTTTTGGGTGATAATTTCCGATTCTACAGCAAAATCAATTACGCGCCCAGGATAGGAACGTGCTACTCCTTCCATTTCTCCTAGCGGATATGGATCATCTAATCCTGCAATTATTTGCGAAGAACCAGCGCGCGTTTTAATCAGCTGAAAAGTGTGCGAATCATGCACAAGCGAATCAAAAAACAAATTTGGATGACCAAGTGCTTCTCTCGGATTTGTTGTTCCTTCGAACAAATCAGGTCTACCGTCAAAACCTTGTAATCTTCGACCATAATTTGCCTGGCCTAACATACAACCGTGTGCAAAGCAAGTTCGTACATTTGGAAATTTATTCAAGATATCTTTCAAGGTAAACAGGTGCAATGTATCGGCAGTTTGAGCCATCATCCAAACCAGGTGAAACCGCCAGTAAACATCTTTTAATTTCACCATCTTTTCCGCATCGTACGGGTGAATTTCAATAGCCAAACCGTAATGATTTGCCAATTCAAAAATGGGGAATACGCTTTCATCGGCAATCGATAACCATTCGCCATCATTGTTAAGAAAATGGGTTGGTAGACAAAGTAATTTCAGTTTTAATACTTCAACGCAGCGCTCAATCTCGCGCAAAGCATCTTCCATATAAAGCGGTTGAACAACAAACCCACATGTAAATTTATCTGGACGTCTCTGCTCCACACTT
>CAIYXD010000557.1 GCA_903930085.1 uncultured Flavobacteriia bacterium | reverse complement strand
TATTCGACCATGACGCTCTTGCAGGATTCTGCAAAGGTAAATTCGTATAAAGTGAACCTCGTTCCATGGGCAGATGGAATTTTGGTAAAGGCTAAAAAATCGGTTAGTTCCCCTTGGCGGGCTTTTATTTTCGGGGACAATGCTGGAAATCTAATGGAATCAAATTTAATTTTAAACTTGAATGAATCCTGCAGGATTAAAGACGTTTCATGGATTCAACCCATGCTTTATTCAGGAATTTGGTGGGAAATGCACTTAGGTATCTCTACGTGGAAAGAAGGAGAAAAACATGGCGCAACAACTGAAAACGCAAAGAAATACATCAATTTTGCTTCTGACAATGGCATAAAGGGTGTTTTGATTGAAGGCTGGAATACTGGCTGGGAAAACTGGGGCAAAAAAGATGCATTCGATTTCACAAGCGACGCGTCAGATTTTAACCTAAAAGAAGTAGTTTCCTATGCAAAATCGAAAGGTGTGGAAATTATTGGTCACCATGAAACTGGAGGCGATACGGAATCGTACGAAAAACGAGTGAAAAAAGCATTTAAAATGTACCACAAACTCGGAATTCGAATCGTTAAAACGGGTTACGCAGGACCTGTAACGCCTGTTGGAGAAAACCACCATGGACAACGAATGGTGCAGCATTACAATAAAGTCATGAAACTCGCTGCAAAATATGAAATAATGCTGGACGTTCACGAACCAATTGTACTTTCTGGACTAAGTAGAACGTATCCAAATCTAATGACGGCTGAAGGTGTTCGTGGTATGGAATGGAATGCATGGAGCGAAGGGAATTCGCCGACGCATACATGTATTTTACCATTCACAAGAGGAATAGCTGGTCCAATCGACTATACTGCTGGAATTTTCGATATCGATTTATCAAATTTCGCAAATGAACGCGAGAAATGGAACGGCTTGGATAATGGAAAAACTGCAGTGCATAGCACCCTTTCCAACCAACTTGCATTACTCGTGATTTTATATAGTCCATTGCAAATGGCAGCAGATTTACCGGAAAATTATAAAAACCATCCGGCATTTGAATGCATAAAAAAACTACCGACAACTTGGGACGAAACGGTTGTACTAGATGCTAAAATCGGGGAATATGTGGTTGTAGCAAGAAGAGATAGTTTGACCTGGGTTATAGCCGCAATAACAAATGAAATTGGCAGAGAATTAGAAATTACCTTTCCAAACTTGAACCCGGATTTACAGTACAATTCACGTTACTTTTTAGATGGTGAAGATGCGCATTTCGAAGAAAATCCAGAAAGTTATCTAATTGAAGAGAAAACACATGAGATAACACGCAAAAAAACGATAAAACTTGCACCCGGTGGCGGCTTTGTCCTGCTACTTGAACCAGGTAGCTGACCGAGTTTTTTACTATTTTATTTTTCGAATTACACCTTTTCAAAACAGTAAAAAATTAGCAAAATAAATAAGCATAAAAAAAGCGGCAACCTGATTGGAAACCGCTTTTTAAAATTTCGAAACAAACTATTCTTTCGGTTTATTTTTAGCTTTCGCTTTTGCTTTTTCAATTTTGATAGTCAATTCTTCTTTTCCTTCTTCGATATCAATTTTAATCAAATCTCCTTCTTGCAACGTTGCCTTGATTATCTCTTCAGCGAGTGGATCTTCAATGTATTTTTGAATCGCTCTTTTTAATGGACGAGCACCGTATTTTTCATCGTATCCTTTATCCACAATAAAATCTTTGGCTTTTTCTGTCATTTCGATTCGGTAACCCAATTCATTGATTCGACCGTATAATTTAGTCAATTCCAAATCGATAATTTTATGGATACTATCTCTTTGCAACGATTTAAACAAAATCATATCGTCAATACGATTCAAGAATTCCGGAGAGAAGGCTTTTCTCAACGCATTTTGAATTACAGATTTTGCATTATCGTCACGGGATTCTTCTTTTGCTTTCGTACCAAATCCAACACCAGTACCAAAATCAGCCAATTGTCGTGCTCCGATATTGGATGTCATGATTAAAATGGTGTTTTTGAAATCTATTTTTCGTCCCAGTCCATCTGTCATGTGCCCATCATCCAATACTTGTAAAAGCAAATTGAATACGTCTGGGTGCGCTTTTTCAATCTCATCCAATAAAATAATGGAATATGGCTTACGACGCACTTTCTCCGTCAATTGTCCACCCTCTTCGTATCCAACGTATCCCGGAGGCGCTCCAACCAATCTGGAAATTGAGAATTTCTCCATGTATTCAGACATATCGATACGAATCAAAGCATCATCTGAATCAAACAAGTATTTCGCTAGAACTTTTGCTAACTGTGTTTTTCCCACGCCTGTTGGTCCTAGAAAGAAAAAGGAACCGATTGGCTTGTTTGGATCCTTCAATCCTGCACGATTTCGTTGAATTGCCTTAACAACCTTCGAAACCGCTTCATCCTGTCCGATTACTTTATTCCGCAACTCCTCCGCCATGTTGATAAGTTTCCCGGTCTCCGATTGCGAAACACGCGTCAATGGAATTCCGCACATCATCGAAACTACCTCTGCAACATGTTCTTCCGTTACAACGACACGATGCGTTTTGGAATCATCTTCCCACTTTTTCTTCGCCAACTCTAACTGATCTTGCAGTTTGCGTTCGCTGTCTCTTAATTCCGCAGCTTTTTCATATTGCTGGGATTTAATTACTTCGTTTTTTTGGTCTTTTAATCCTTCAATCAATGCTTCAACATCCAAAATTTCTTTTGGCACATTAATATTTTTTAAGTGAACACGAGAACCAACTTCATCCAAAGCATCAATTGCCTTGTCTGGTAAATGCCGGTCTGTAATATAACGTTCCGTTAGTCTCACGCAGGCATTTATCGCTTCTGGTGTATAGGTAACAGAATGGTGATCTTCGTATCTTTCCTTTATGTTATTAAGAATCTGAACCGTCTCTTCAACGGAAGTTGGCTCAATGATAACTTTTTGAAAACGACGTTCTAATGCACCATCTTTCTCAATATATTGTCTGTATTCATCCAAAGTTGTTGCACCAATTGCTTGCAGTTCTCCCCTTGCCAATGCTGGTTTAAACATATTGGAAGCATCCAGTGAACCACTTGCGCCACCAGCACCAATAATCGTGTGAATTTCATCGATAAACAAGATTACATCTGGGTTTTTCTCCAATTCCTGCATAACTGCTTTCATACGCTCTTCAAATTGACCACGGTATTTTGTACCGGCAACTAAAGATGCTAAATCCAAAGAAACAATTCGTTTGTTAAAAAGTACCCGGGAAACTTTACGTTGCACAATTCGCAATGCAAGACCTTCGGCAATTGCACTTTTTCCAACGCCTGGCTCACCAATTAAAATTGGGTTATTTTTCTTTCTACGGGATAAGATCTGGCTCACCCGTTCAATTTCTTTTTCACGACCAACAATCGGATCTAATTTTCCTGCTTCCGCCATTTTAGTTAAATCCCTTCCGAAATTATCTAAAACTGGCGTTTTCGACTTTGGATCTGTTGGTTTACGCTGTGCAGCAAATTGCTCTGCACCCTCCTCTTCTTGACCTCCTGGGAACTCAGCCCGCGGACTTGTGTTTTCTTCTACCATCGCTTCTAGTTCGTCTTTAACATTATCGTAAATTACGCCATATTTATTTAATACGCGACACGCAAAGCTATCTTCATCTTTTAAAATTGACAATAGCAGGTGTTCTGTTCCTATCACTGGACTTTTATAAAGTTTGGCTTCAAGGTACGTCATTTTAAGAACTTTTTCCGCTTGCTTAACAAGTGGAATATTTGCCAATGGCGCAGCATTTATATTTCCAGATCTATTTAAACTCTTCTCTATTTCTGAGCGAATTTGCTTTAGATCCAAATTGAATTCATTTAGCAACTTAATTGCCGTTCCTTCTCCATCGCGAATAATCCCTAAAAGCAGGTGTTCTACGCCGATGAATTCATTTCCCAGCCGAAGTGCTTCTTCCCTACTGTAGCTGATTACATCTTTGACTCTCTGTGAAAATTTTGCCTCCATAACATTCAGATATTCGAGGATAAAAATGTGTTGTTATCCTTAATTACAAATATAAAACGAAAAAATTGTTAATAAGTACTCGATAAAGTCAATTTTCCACAGATTTTTGTTAGTAAAAACAAGACCACCTCCGTTTCCATTGGCTGGAAAATTACTAATTTCGAAACTTGCTTTAACCCGCACAATTTACGTGCAAAAAATAAATATGTGACAAGATGGCAGATGGAGAAAAAATAATCCAAATTAACATCGAAGACGAAATGAAGTCTGCTTACATTGATTACTCAATGTCAGTTATAGTTTCTCGTGCGCTTCCAGATGTGCGTGACGGTTTTAAACCTGTGCACAGACGTGTATTATATGGTATGCAGGATCTTGGAGTATTATCCAATCGTCCGTATAAAAAATCCGCAAGAATTGTTGGGGAAGTTTTAGGAAAATACCATCCGCACGGTGATAGTTCGGTTTATGATACAATGGTGCGAATGGCACAACCTTGGTCTTTACGGTACCCACTTGTAGATGGACAAGGTAACTTTGGATCTGTGGATGGTGATAGTCCAGCTGCAATGCGATATACAGAAGCGCGTTTCAAAAAGATTACCGAAGAAATGCTGAATGACTTGGATAAAGACACGGTTGATTTTGCACCAAACTTTGATGATAGTTTAGAGGAGCCAACGGTTCTACCTTCTAAAATTCCAAACTTACTCGTAAATGGAGCGTCTGGAATTGCTGTTGGTATGGCAACAAACATGGCTCCGCACAACCTTACAGAAGTAATTGATGGAATTGTAGCTTATGTTGACAACAAAGAAATCGATATTGAGGAACTTATCAAGTTTGTAAAAGCGCCAGATTTCCCAACAGGCGGAATTATATATGGTTATGAAGGTGTACGTGAGGCACTTTTAACTGGACGTGGAAGAATTGTAATGCGTGCAAAAGCGGAAATTGAAGAAGCTAATGGTCGCGAGCAAATAATTGTAACAGAGATTCCATACCAGATCAACAAGGCGGACATGATCAAAAAAACCGCAGATCTTGTTAACGATAAAAAAATAGAGGGAATTTCAGATATTCGCGATGAGTCGGATAGAAATGGAATGCGTATCGTTTACGAAATCAAACGCGATGCAATTGCAAACGTTGTTCTAAATAAATTATACAAATTCACATCACTACAAACTTCATTTTCAGTTAATAATATATGCCTTGTAGATGGTCGTCCAGTAATGGTCAACTTGAAAGACATGATTGTTCATTTTGTGAATTTCCGTCATGAAGTTGTTATTCGCCGTACAAAATTCGAATTGCGAAAAGCGGAAGAAAGAGCACATATCTTAGAAGGGCTAATTATTGCTTCCGATAATATTGATGAAGTAATTAAAATCATTCGTGCATCCAAGTCACCGGAAGAAGCACGTGAGAATTTAATGGCACGGTTTGCATTGTCTGAAATCCAATCACGTGCAATCGTTGAAATGCGTTTGCGTCACTTGACTGGTTTAGAGCAAGATAAATTGCGCACTGAATTTGATGAGTTGATGATATTGATTGCTGATTTGAAAGATATTCTTGCAAACGAAGATCGTCGTATGCAGATCATCAAAGATGAATTAACAGAAATCAGAGAAAAATACGGCGATGCACGTCGTTCACGCATTGAATATTCTGCGAGCGAAATGCGCATGGAAGATTTAATTGCAGATGAAGAGGTGGTCATTACGATTTCCCATGCTGGTTATATAAAACGTACAAGTTTAAGCGAATATAAAGTTCAAAATCGTGGTGGAATGGGCTCGAAAGGTTCGACTACACGAGACAAAGATTTCTTGGAGCATTTATTTGTTGCAACAAACCACAATTACCTTTTGGTATTCACCGAAAAAGGACGTTGTTTCTGGATGCGCATTTACGAGATTCCAGAAGGAAACAAATTGGCAAAAGGAAGAGCAATTCAAAACTTGATTAATATTCCGCAAGACGATAAGGTCAAAGGATATGTGAAAGTTCTAGATCTTACAGATAAAGAATATACGGACAACAACTTTATTGTAATGTGCACGAAAGAGGGTATTATTAAGAAAACCTCTCTTGCTGCTTATTCCCGACCAAGATCTAATGGTATTAATGCTATTACTATTCGGGACAACGATGAATTATTGGAAGCACGATTAACAAATGGCACGAATGAAATTGTTTTAGCCACAAGTTCTGGACGGGCAATTCGATTCAATGAATCCAAAGTTCGACCAATGGGTAGAAATGCTTCTGGTGTTCGCGGCGTAACTTTAACAAGTGAAACTGATCAGGTTATTGGAATGATTTGCGTAGAAGATATTTTCTCTACTATTTTGGTTGTTTCTGAAAAAGGGTATGGAAAACGAACGTATTTGAATGATCCAGAAGATAAAGAACCTGTATACAGAATAACGAATCGTGGTGGAAAAGGTGTGAAAACATTGAATATCACTGAAAAGACAGGTCCGCTTTTATCTATCCAAAATGTTACGGATGAGGAAGACTTGATGATTATTACAAAAGCAGGAATCACCATCAGAATGCACATCGACACGATTCGTACAATGGGTCGCGCTGCACAAGGTGTGAAATTGATTAACCTTAAAAACACTGCTGCAATTGCTGCAATTGCTAGAGTTCCACGAACGGAAGATGAAGAGGAAATTGAATTGGATGAAGATGGAAATCCAATTGAAATTGAAACTGAAATTGAACCAGAAGGAGATGTAGATCCAAATGCGGAAAGTGGCACGGAAATTGAAAATGAAGACGCTGAATAATTTTAAGTATAATCGATTTTGAAAATCAAATTAATGAAAATGAAAAATAGTATAAAAAAATCTACACTGATTGTTGGGACTTTTGTTCTTGCTTCGGTATCGATCGCTCAGAAAAAAAACGAAACGAGCGCTGCTGTTGAATTTAAGAACAAATACCAGATGGCTATTGCTTCTGGAGATATGGAAACAGCAAAAAAATCCCTTGTTAACGCAAAGAATTTCATCGACCTTGCAGCGGAAAATCCAGAAACAAAGGATAGTCCAAAAACATTATGGTTGAAAGGTGAAATTTACTCCAGTTTTCTGACGGTGGCAACACTTTCAAAAGACACAACTTTTGCAAAAATTGCTGGAGAAGATGCTTTAAAGGTTTCGATTGCGGCTTTTAAAAGAGGTTTTGAAATTAGTGATAAATTCGATTCGGACATTCGAGAATCCGTTTACCAAAAACACGATCAATTGGATGGCTTTGCTAACCTCCTTTACAAAGGCAACATGTTAAAAGAAGCGGCAGAGGTGTATACAACTGAAGCTGAGTTTTATTCTGCTATTGGCGAAACGGATAGTTCTTCCATTTTCAATTCTTCGCTTTGTTATGAGAAATCAAATAATTTTGGATTAGCAGCAATTGGCTATGAAAAACTTGCCAAAATTGGATATAAAGGACCAACTACTTACGCTTTAGCTTCTGTTTCATATAGAAAAAACGGTCAAATTGCTGAAGCAAAAGCGGTGATTATTGAAGGTAGAAAAAAGCACCCATCTAATCGAGATTTATTGCTTGAGCAAGTAAACACAAACATCGAAGCAGGTGATGCTGCAGGTGCAGAATCCGCACTAAACGAAGCAATTGCTGCCGATCCAAAAAACAAACAATTGTTTTACACG
>CAIYXD010000556.1 GCA_903930085.1 uncultured Flavobacteriia bacterium | reverse complement strand
GGTAATACCCGTGCAACCCGACATATCGTTTGTTGCCAAAGACCAAATATGCTGCGTCGCAGTTCCAGCAGTCGTATTGTAATTTAAATTGTAAGCCGTAACAATTCCTGAGGAACCGCCAGATGAATTAATGATTACAGCTTCAGGTAAATCAGTAGACTTTCCTCCTGTTGTTTTATCATCAAATACATTGGCAATTAAGGGCAAACCTCTAACTCCATAAATGAAGCTTGGAGGTATCCTTCTAAATAAAAGTGTACTTGAAGCATCCGTTCCATTTGGATCCCACATAACAACAAACGATGAGCCATTATAAACGATATCCAATTTACCATCCCCATTCATATCTCCAACCGCAGTAGGTCCATTGTCATTTGCAGCAATTAAACTTGAACCTACTATTGTACTTAGGTCTTTTAATTTAGTGGTTACACCTGTAGTTAAATTAACCCCATATACCCTTGAACCATATATTATTTCTTTACCAGGATTAGATGAAAGGATGTCTGCAACAATAACATCAACAGGAGTTCCAGTACTACCGGCAGTTTGACCAACATAACCCAATGCAGGGCCTGCAACACGCTTAACCAACGCATTGCCTACAATACCAAAAACATCACTACCTAAAACAATTTCAGGTGTTCCATCTTCATCGATATCAACAATATATGGGGTTGCTTCAGTTGTATATTGTGATGCGGTTGTTGATTTAAAAAGGAAATTTGTTTCTGTCCCACCAGTACTAGCAAAAATATATAGAAAACCAGATGCATTTACCATAACTACTTCTGGAGCAGAAGATGCATTTCCAATAATATTCGCAATAGCAGGCTGAACCGACCTGGCACTTGAGGTAGTTATAACAAAATCCTTTGTCGCCGTAGTTTTATTTGTACCATCTCCCTTATAAACATAATAACCAGAATAATCACTCGCAGGCGCTAATATTTCTGAAATGCCATCTCCATTTAAATCGGCTGCTGTAGGTGTTCCCCCATTCCAAATAACTGCATTGGATTGAAATTTTTGAACCATCCCCCATGAGGTTGCGGGAGTTGGATTGTATGGAGCTGCGCAAGGTGTCTGTGAAAATGCAAACGCAGCACATAGCTGAAAACAGATATATATAACGAATCGAATCGGTAACCGTAATTTCATAAAGTGGTATGCCGAAATAGAAATTTTAGAGTTCGGCAATCAAATAAAATGAAATTGGCCAAGGGGGTTTGTCAAAAAAAGTGCTCAAAACAAAATTTTGACAGAATAATTAGGGGCTTATAACGCTTTAAAATACTCTTTAGGAGTAGACCCGCGGTATTTTTTAAACGCCGAATAGAAACTTTGGCGTGTACCAAAACCGGCTGATTCTGCGATTACTTCAAAAGATAATTTACTCAAGGTTTCTTGGTTGATCAGATGATTTTCCAAATATTCTATTCGATAATTATTCAAATATTCACGAAAGCTGAGATTGAATTTTAATTTAATAGCTAGGCTAATTTTACGGTGGGGAATACCTGTCAGCGATCCTAAGAGTTCTACAGAAAGTTGGGTATTTAAAAATACTTCTGTTTCAATAAAGTAATTATCTATTTTGTTGGCGATATTCATTAGATAATCAATTTCTTCTTTCTCCTTTATTAAATCATTTTCTGAGAAATATTTTTCATTGATCTCCCCTAACAAATACCCACGTAAAATAGCCGTATCAAGGAATTTGGGATTTAATGAAATATACGCTACCTGAAAGAGAAATTCAGCAATCAAAAAATAATCCGGGTTTCCTAATTGGACAATCGCCCCATCCTTCAAAACAAAGTTTTGAACCATATAGATAAAGGTAAAAAGTCGAAAAGCAAAAAGTCCCCTTATCCAAAAATCAAAACTGCGATGCAAGGCAATAGCCCTTCCTCCTTTTACTGTTTTAAATGCAATATAGTCCCACATCATGATCCCTAAAAACAGCCCATACAAACCAATTTTTAAATAGGTGTGGATCATGGGGTGAAACCACAAAAAATCGGGGCTGTAGAAAAAATAATCTTTGACTTCGAGCATTCGTTTGACTTCCTCAACTTTTACGGCCTCGGAACTCAAATAAAACTTAAGGTTTTCGAGTATTTGAAAAAAAAATGGAGCCGTCAAAAATAAGTGGTACTTCCTGAAACTTGTATTTGGGTGCAAAACATACCAAACAAACAAATAGCTAAATACAGGCAAAAGGTAAAAAACAGGGGCAACAGTTCTGTAAAAATGAGGATACTGGATGATATTTTCTGGCCGAATGAAATAAGAGGCGATAATGATGTAGCCAATGCACAAAAAACTGATGGCAAGAATTCTATTGATAATAGTCCCTTCTTTACGAAATAAATAATTGGCTCCAAATAGAATGCAAAGCGAACTAGTTATAGTAAAAATGTAAATGGATAAGTACATGGTTTTAGAACTTTCATGTAAGTTGGCCCATTGTTTTTTATAAAAACTTGTGATTTTACAACTTTTTCAAAAAAAAATTATTTTAAACTTTGAGAATTCAAGCAAATGAATAAAAATCAATTCTTAGTAATAAATATTTAAATTAGACGCGAATTACATGAATATGAAACACATTATTTACTTTTTTTTGTTGTTCCCTTTCATTGCAAATGCGCAATTTAAAATCACTGTTTCTCGCTCAAAAGAGCCCATATATTTCCGAGGAACGCTCTTTGACGAAAAGAATTTTTTGGCCAAAGACACCGTCCGCGGCACCCTTTTAAGCTCAAAAACACCCATTAAGGGCGGGATTTATTACCTGCAATTTGCCCCGAATAAGGAACGCATCTATTTCAATATCGAGAACAACGATTCTTTTTCGTTGACGTTCTCAGGTCCTTCCTTTTTAGCTTC
>CAIYXD010000555.1 GCA_903930085.1 uncultured Flavobacteriia bacterium | reverse complement strand
TTTGCAGGTGACACGAACAAAATTAGTATATTGGACAATCACAATAATTTTACTAGCTTTGAGTTAAAGTCTAAGTCTGAAGTGGCAACGGATATTGTAGAATATATGATAAATTATAATTCATGAAATTATTGGTGCTAATATCTTTCGTTTTTGCAGCTTGCTTTGCAGTAAAAACGCAGGAATTGAATTGTCAAGTAACGGTAATTACGGATGCGCGATTAGAAGTTACTTCTGTAGAAAAAGAAATTTTTGAACAGTTGAAACAGACGATGTACGACATGATGAATACGACACAATGGACAAAGGATAAGTTTAAATTGGAGGAACGCATAAATTGCAACATGCAACTCCAAATAAAGTCTATTCCTTCTCCTGGAACATATGAAGGTTCCATGCAAGTGCAGTATTCCCGTCCTGCATTTAGTTCATCTTACAATACAACAGTTTTTAATTTTCAAGACGACGATATAAAATTTGCTTTTTCAAGAAATTCAGTGTTGATTTATGCACCAAATCAGTTTAGAGATAACCTGACTTCTATTATGGCGTTTTATGCTTATTTCATAATCGGAATGGATTATGATACTTTCTCTTTAAAGGGTGGAACGCCGTTTTTTACAGAAGCACAGCAAATTGTATCCAATTCTCAAGCTTCAGGAGCACCAGGTTGGAAGTCAAGTGAAACAGGGAAAAGAAATCGTTTTTATCTGGTAGACAATATCTTACACCAATTATTTGAGCCGCTTCGAGAATGTTTGTTTGAATACCACAGAAAAGGAATTGATGTGCTTTACGACGATAAAATAAAAGGTAGAAAAGCTATCGTTGATGCCCTTTCGAAATTGAATAAAGTAGTTGCAACACGCCCAAATTCCTTGAATCTTCTTAATTTTGTGCAAGCCAAAACAGAAGAATTAAAAAGTTTATTTGCCGACGCGGATGCCAAAGAGAAAACGGAAATTGTTAATCTTTTGAAACGTTTAGACCCTACAAATGCTTCAAAATACCAGGAAATCCTAAATTAATGCTACACGCACTTCGAATAAAAAACTTTGCATTAATAAATCAGATTGAATTAGTTTTAAAACCCGGCTATACTGTAATTACGGGCGAAACTGGTTCTGGTAAATCTATTTTATTGCATGCTTTAAATCTAATTCTTGGCGAAAGAGCTGACTTTTCCGTAATCGGTCCGGAATCCGATAAAGCTGTTGTGGAAGCTGAATTTGAAATGAAGGGATTTCATTTGGAATCTTTCTTTCAGGAAAATGATCTGGATCAAGAGGATCGCACAATCATTCGAAGGGAAATAAACATGAATGGTAAGTCGCGCGCTTTTATCAACGATACGCCCGTTTCTTTAGCAGTTCTAAAAAATCTTACAAGTGCTTTGGTAAATATCAATTCCCAGTATAATACCTTGGAATTAAAAAATAAGGCTTACCAGTTGGAAGTGCTGGATACTTTGTCAGAATTACAATTGAAACGCGCTGATTTTGCTGCGTTATTCAAAAGATTCAACGAACAAAAAATACTCCTTGCCAACCTGAAAAGTTCTCTTTCCCTGGCTTTACAGCAAAAGGATTACACGAATTTTCAGCTCGTTGAATTGGAAGGATTACTATTGGATTCAGTTGATTATTCTTCGGTTGAAACGGAATTGAAAAAAATAGAAAATGGGGAAGGTCTCATTTTGTCTTTTTCCTCCATAATTGGTGCAATTGAAGATGAAAATCAATTGGTAGATAAATTACATTCCCTGCGCACCATTTTGGATAGATCCAAAGGTTTGGATAAAGCGGTCGATGAATTATCGATTCGCTTGAATGCTGTTTTAATCGAATTAAACGATATTTCTTCGGATGCTTCACGTGCTTTGGAATCGGTGGAAACGAATCCTGAAAAACTGCTGGATTTAACAGATTCACTGAACCATTTCAACCACGTTCTAAAAAAGTATTCGGTTCGCGACCAGCAAGAGATGTTTGAATTGAGAAATCGTCTGCAAAAGGAATTATTCGATACAGAAGCCACAGAGCGCCAAATTATTGAGTTGGAAGAAGTGCTGAAAAACTTGGAGAAGGAAATCACAACCAAGGCAAAAGAATTACACCAAGATAGATTAAAAGCGGTACAGCCTGTTGCGGCTGAACTTCAGGGAATATTGGAAGAATTAAAATTGCCAAATACAAAACTTTCTTTTCAGTTAACGGAAAGGGAAGAGTTGAATCAATTTGGACTAACAGATGTGAATTTGCTGTTTTCTGCAAATGTTGGAATTGAAACCGTTCCAATTGAAAAAGCAGCCAGCGGTGGTGAATTATCCCGCGTTATGCTGGCATTGCAGAAAATGATCTCAGAGAAAAAAGTATTGCCAACGATATTGTTTGACGAAATAGACACTGGTGTTTCCGGCGATGTAGCCCAGAAAATAGGCGCACTTCTCCAAAAAATGGGAACGCATTTCCAATTATTGGCAATTTCACATTTACCGCAAGTTGCAGCGAAGGCT
>CAIYXD010000554.1 GCA_903930085.1 uncultured Flavobacteriia bacterium | reverse complement strand
TGTAAATTATCGAAACTTGCAGAAAATACATTTTTCGATAGATTTGTTTAGAGGATTCAAAAGAAATTCAATTATCTAAAAAAAAAGCCCCTTTTTGAGGGGCTTTTAGGGTGGTGTGGTCCCACATGGGCTCGAACCATGGACCCACAGATTATGAGTCTGTTGCTCTAACCAACTGAGCTATAGGACCGTGAATTGAAAAGTCAATTCAGGATGCAAATATACTATACTATCTGCAATTTTCAAGGTGAAATTTAAAAAAATCTAATATTGTTGAACGGATTTTATTCGAAAGATGAGCATTGTGAGTATTCCAAATAGAATTGTAGCAAAAATCAAATGGCTTGTTTGAATCAAGCCCGGCATATTTGCATAGGCTAATAGAACGCCTGAAATTAATTCTAAGGCCAAAATAATATAGGCGGATCGCAAAACCCAATGCTTTTGTTCTTTTTCGTTTTTCCAAATCATAAACGTCATCAAAACCAGAACGAGCCACGAAAAACTTCGGTGAATGTAAAAGGTTATACCAAGTTTTTCTGTCCAAGTTTCCCGACCATAACCGGATTTGGTTAATTCATCGATATATTCTCGCACCTGGGTTCCCAAAAACATTTGGTAAAAAGTAATTGCTAAAACAACAATGGCCAACCATTTTACCGTTTTCGAAACGGAAACCGATTTTTGCTGCACTGGACTTACCATTCGAATTAGGTAAAGCTGTAAACCAATAATTACGAGTGCTAAAAACAGGTGAACGGTAATCGTCCAAGGAACTAGATTCGTCGCAACAACAATAGATCCAAACCAGGCTTGAATTCCCATTAATACCAGATTTACGGCAGAAATAAGAATCAACTTTCGTTTTCGGTAAGCTAAAAGAATCCAAATGAAAGCGGCAAGCATGGCGTTTCCAGCTAAAAAACCAAACAATCGGTTGATGTATTCCGTCCATGTTTTTTGCGCATTGAAATCCTCTTCTGTCAGTAAGGTTGGGTCGGCATGAATTTTATCAGCGGTTTCTTTTAAGCCAATAGCGGTCAAAAAGCTGCTGAATTTATCTATTTTTTTTGCGCGTTTCCCTGCATAGATTTCTTTATAATCTGCAGGTAATTCAGTTGCTTTTGTAGGCGGAACCCATTGTCCGAAACATTTTGGCCAATCTGGACAACCCATTCCGCTGCCGGTTATACGCACGAAACTTCCTGCAACCACCACCAAATAGATTAGCACCAAGGCAACCCAATTAAAACGTACGAATAAACGAGAATATACCATGTCACAAAAATACAATAAAGCTGAAATCGCAACTATTTATCAAAGGGAAAATCATATATTATTTATCATATAGAATCAATCTAAATGTACAGTTCTCATTTTAGATTCCATTTTTTTAGATTCCATCAAGTATATATAGGTTAAATCTGCAATGAAACTAATTTGACTTTGTTCTAAAGGAGAAATTTAGCTCAAAAAAACCCAAACAAATGTTCAGGTTTCCAAGTAGTTTTGTGCTTAGTATTTATATTGCATTCGCTACAATCTCCTCCACAACCGCTGGATCCAACAAAGTAGAAGTGTCTCCTAAATTAGAAACATCGCCTTCTGCTACTTTTCTCAAAATACGGCGCATAATTTTCCCTGATCTGGTCTTTGGAAGTCCTGTTACAAATTGTATTTTCTCCGGAATAGCAATTTTTCCTATTGCAGAAACTACAGATTCAATAATTTCACCTTTCGTCATTAGTGCATCTTCCGAAACTTTATCCAATACTACAAATGCATAAATAGATTGGCCTTTCACCGGATGTGGATAACCAACCACGGCAGATTCAATCACGTTTTTATTGGTGTTGATGGCATTTTCAATTTCTGCTGTTCCAAATCGGTGACCTGAAACGTTGATTACATCATCAATTCTACCGATAATTCGATACATACCATTTTCATCTCTTTTTGCACCG
>CAIYXD010000553.1 GCA_903930085.1 uncultured Flavobacteriia bacterium | reverse complement strand
TTTTATTTTGGTGATTATTAGTAAATTGGAAATTCAGCAATTCGCAATGTGGAACAACCATAGGGGATCAGTACAAGTTCTTCCTCTTTGTCCATTTTACGCCTTGGCCATGATTCGACCGGAATTTTACCAGCCGAATTTCTTTCAAGTCCCCAATTTTGAATCCGCCGGCCAATGATTTTTACAGTAATAGGTGAGTTGGCCAAATTCCATGGATTGTCTGCAACTTCTTTAACAGTCTCTACTTTTAAGTCGTTCTTCTCTGGCAAATTCTTTGGAAGAGCATAATTCCATTGTGATTTTGGATAAACTTCCCAAAACGAATCGGTGAATTTATCGGTTTTTACTTCGCGCCAATCTTCTTCAACTTTCAGGGCATAAACCAGTGGGCCGCGCTCAATTCCAAGTGAGTTTTCATACCAATGGCTAAACCTGAATTCCATTGGAAGATTCAATTCCACCTTGTCGCTATTTTTCCATTCCCTGTCAAGGATGATAATGTTTTTTTGAACAGGCTCATCCACTATTTTCCCATTAATTGTAACCACTGGGTTTTTGCACCACTCTGGAATCCGCATATGAAAAGGAAATTTAACAGGTTTTTGAGTTTTAAAGGAAAAGTTGATCTTTTCTTTAAATGGGTAATCAGTGGTTTCAATGATGGTCAACTCGTTGCCACCTGCTACTTTTGCCGTAACTTCCGAAGGACCATAAACCAGCGCTGCCAAACCATTTCCGGAAGTGGCGTACCATAGATTTTGCACAAATTTTGGCCATCCCTGGTGCATATTGGTTACACAACAGGGGTAACCGGTAGTGGTGCCGTAAACCAAGTGAGCATTACCATCGTTTAGAAAATTCCGTTCGCTTTCGGTAACCAAAACCTGGTTAACCTGCTGAAAATACTGCTTGCGGAGATAATCGTCAGTACTTTGTGTGGGCAGTACATTGTAGGCAATTTTTTCAAGGTAATCGGCATAATAGACATCTCCTGTAACGGGTAAAATGCTTTCGAACGAAAACATCATTTCCACTGCAGAACATAGTTCAGAGCCTTGTGTTGGGTCGTTTCCGTGCAGATGTTCGTCTCCTCCATACATCCCGTTTACAAAACCGTGGATTTCTTTCAGTGCGAGAAGTCCACTTTTAACTGCTTTAAGATTATTTTCTTCGGGATGCTGCTGATAATAAATAACGGGTGCTTTCAAACCCTGCGCCACATTAACGCAATGCTCTACGGGGTAGGGATTGACACGGCGAAAGGCATTTCCACTGAAGATTCCAGTCCAGTCGTAAGTCTGCTTGTGGATGATTTCGCTCAATTCGAGCAGAAACGGTTCTTTGGTAATATTGTAAAGCCAGTAAACTACCGCAAGGTTGTCGGCTCCGCGTTGACTGCCCCAATAAGTCCAGTTATTAAGGGGGTATTGTGGTAGTTGTTCTTTCTGGTATTTGAAATATTTCAGCATCAGGTCGATTACCCGTTTGTCGCTGGTGGCGGTGTAATATTGCTGAAGTGCTTTCAACATCACCATTTTTGGCCACCAGTCTTCGCGATTATCCTGTTGGGTTCCCTTTATCTCGGTGTAACCCTTGGCTAGCGGTTGTGGGCCAAAGTAGCCATCTTCCCGTTGGTTTTTGATACTCCATTCTATCCATGTCTGAGCTTTGGCTTTCAATTTTGGGTCATCCAACTGGTAAGCCAGAGGAATCAAACCATCAATCCAGTATGGTCCGCGTTCCCACCCGTCGCCGGTTCCGCCCAGCCAGCCGTTATTATCACCGCATACTAGGGGGTAAATGCTGTCGAGTTTGCCGGTGAGTCCGTCGCGTTGAAGTTCCAACATTTTCAATAGCATTCCTTTTGGTTTAATCGTACCCAAGGGCAGAGCTGTATAAGGTTGAGCAACCAAAGGCGCCTGATTGGTAGTATAGTGGGCATTAGAAATTCTCTGCCCAAAAGAAATATTGGCAAAGAAAAAAGTTAAAAGAAGTAAGAATGTTTTCATTGTCATTTTTTTAAAGTTTGATAAATTTTTTCAATATTTAATGTAGCGTTAGTCGAAGCAATTCCTATTTTACCGTTCCATTTTGGAATTCTATTTATTGTCATAAGATATAATTTAAGTTTCATGTTTCGAAATCTTTTAAATCAGTTTAAATTATAAATTTCGATTAGTTGATTTTACATCTTAATTATTTGAATTTTAGAATATTCCTTTTCAACAGAAAATTTGACAAAAGAAGGAGATTTTTCATCAGCAATTTTAAAACTTCCTATCTCCTGACCATTTATCAAATATTGATAAATGCCTATCTCTAATCCTGTTAAACTAATAGTACATTCATGTTGTTTTTGGATTCTATTTTCAACAGAGAAATTAATACTACTCAAATCTTTTGAAATTATAATTTCCGTATCTTTTTTAAATCCATCCTGAAGCATTTCAATTTGGAGAAACTTATTGCTATTCTGAACAAAAAGTTTTCTCCTTACACCATCCTGTGGAATGATACCGTAAGATTTATCTGTATTAGTTAGATTCCCTCCATAAGCGATTAATCCAAATACTGGATCATTAATAACGTATGTAGCAATTGAATGAACAGCTCCTGTAAATCCGTGGTCAACTTCACCACAAATATCTTTAGGACCTCTGCGTTTATTCCAATTATCATGCTGCCATCCGGTAAATATCCAGCCAGCAGCACCATCATTCTCTTTATTAGGGTACCAATATCCATTGCCATTTTCACCGGTGTTCATTAAAGCGTAGGCACTTAACATTGAATTATAACCAATATTGATAAATTTTGCAGGATCATTGCTAAACTTAACGGCATAATCCAATATTGCTGCTCCACCCATTTGAGACATATAATCCATATAATACCACAGGGTATATGCCGAACCAAGAATATTATAACCGGGTTCGATATAATTTCGAAGAGCTAAGTTTCCTAGTAATTGTTTTTTCATAAAAGTATTAGTAGCAGAATCTGATATGACAGGATGAGAATACCATACTTGCTTATTTTTATCATACCACAACTGCTCATCGGGCGTCATTCGGTTTTCTTTGGCATATTCCGCAATGTAGTAGGACGATTCAAATGCAGTACGATCAACATACATTTCTGAACCAAAGGGCCATTCATCATCGTAAATCATATATTTTACTTTCTTTTCCCATTCTCTGCGCAACTTATCTGCTTTTTCTACCTCCCCATGCTTTTCAAGTTCGCTTATTAATGGGATTATATATTTTTCGTGAAAATTTCCCTGTTTGTAAGCCCAGTCGCACCAACCATGGAAAGACCATTTTTCTCCCATTTTGATATTATAGGGTATTTCAAAAAAGGCCATTGCGGTTCTATAGGCTCTTTCCAGATAGCCTGAGGCGTTTAAATAATTTACCATTTCAGGATTATCCCGGGCAATCAAGTATAAATTGAAATAGGTACCTAGGTGAGTCACATAATCAAAAGTTCGCCACATTCTTTCTTTACCCCAACCGCCGGAATTGTATCCAACAATTGTATCTGACCAAAAAGGTCGCCCTGACCGGTTTTCATACCAGTTTTCACTACCATAAATTCCGTAAGGATATGGGTATTCTTTGTCAGTACGCTGCAAACCACCCCAAACAAATTTCTTTTCATAATACTCTAATGCTGCAATTTCTTTTAGATCGGGATATACAACATTCTTTTCACTTATGTATATAGGTTTGCTATTTGAAGGG
>CAIYXD010000552.1 GCA_903930085.1 uncultured Flavobacteriia bacterium | reverse complement strand
GTTCTTGATGCGCGAGGATTTGCTTCGATTACATATACTTTATCGTCTTTTATGGCGAACTGGATATTGATTAAACCAACTGTTCGCAATGCAACTGCAATTTTGCGTGTAATATCATCTATTTGCTGCATCACAAAATCGCCTAAATTATACGGTGGTAAAACGGCATATGAATCTCCGGAATGTATTCCTGCCGGTTCGATGTGCTGCATTATTCCAATAATATAGACGTTTTCACCATCGCAAATTGCATCTGCCTCTGCTTCAATTGCGCCACCAAGAAAATGATCCAATAAAATCTGATTATTGCCCATTTCATTGATAATATCTACAACGTGATGCTCCAATTCTTCCTTGTTGATGACAATTTTCATTTTTTGTCCACCAAGCACATAACTTGGTCGCACCAAAAGTGGAAAGCCTAGTTCGTCGGAAAGTTCCAGCGCTTGTTCTGCATTTTCTACAATTCCATACTGTGGAAAAGGAATGTTATTTTCTTCTAACACTTTTGAAAAACGACCTCTGTCTTCCGCAAGATCCAAGGCTTCAAAACTCGTTCCCATGATTTTAATACCGTAACGCTCGAGTTTTTCTGCAAGTTTTAATGCCGTTTGTCCGCCCAATTGCACAATTACACCTTCTGGCTTTTCGTGCAGTATAATATCGTAAATATGTTCCCAGAAAACTGGTTCAAAATACAATTTGTCTGCCGTGTCGAAATCGGTAGAAACGGTTTCCGGGTTACAATTGATCATGATTGTTTCGTAGCCGCATTCTTTTGCAGCCAAAACGCCATGCACACAACTGTAATCAAATTCAATTCCTTGTCCAATTCTATTCGGACCAGATCCTAAAACAACTACTTTTTTCTTCGTAGAAACGACGCTTTCATTCTCTTCCTCAAAAGTAGAATAGTAATAAGGTGTTTGTGCATTGAATTCCGCTGCGCAAGTATCTACTATTTTATAGACGCGATTAATTCCAAGTTCAATTCGTTTGTTATACACTTCCGATTCCAAGCAACGCAATAAATGGGCAACTTGGCGATCGGCATATCCTTTTTGTTTCGCCTCGAAAAGTAATTTCTTAGGAATGGAATCCAAGTGGAATTTCTCAATTTTTCGTTCGAGTTTGATTAACTCTTCGATTTGCTTTAAAAACCAGATATCAATTCGTGTTTTTTCCACAATTTTCTTGAAAGGAATCCCCAATTTTATGGCATCGTAAATATGAAACAATCGGTTCCAACTTGCAAATTCCAAACTAGTTAGAATTTCATCTTGGTTGGTCAATTCTCTTCCGTCTGCCCCTAGCCCATTTCGATTGATTTCCAAGGATTGACACGCTTTTTGAAGGGCTTCTTGAAATGATCTTCCAATTCCCATTACTTCCCCGACAGATTTCATTTGTAATCCTAATCTTCTGTCCGTTCCTGGAAATTTATTAAAGTTCCAACGTGGTATTTTAACGATTACATAATCCAACGTAGGCTCAAATAAAGCAGACGTAGTTTTTGTAATTTGATTTTTTAGTTCATTTAAATGGTAACCAATAGCCAACTTAGCCGCTATTTTCGCAATTGGATAACCAGTTGCTTTCGACGCTAAAGCAGAAGAACGGGAAACGCGCGGGTTGATTTCAATTGCAATAATATTTTCATTATCATCCGGAGAAACAGCAAATTGCACGTTACAACCGCCAGCAAAATTCCCAATTGAACGCATCATCTTGATAGACATATCGCGCATTTTTTGGAACGTTGTATCAGATAAAGTCATAGCTGGAGCAACCGTAATCGAATCGCCTGTATGAATTCCCATTGGGTCAAAATTTTCTATCGAACAAATAATTACAACATTATCATTCGCATCGCGCAGCAATTCCAATTCAAATTCCTTCCAACCAAGAAGCGCTTTATCAATCATTACCTCATGAATTGGCGAAAGCTGTAAACCTCTTTCCAGCAGGCTGTCAAATTCTTTTGGATCGTAAACGATTGATGCTCCTGCTCCACCAAGTGTAAAAGAAGCACGAATACACAATGGAAAACCGAATTTCTGCGCCACTTCTTTTCCTTCCAAGAAGGATTTTGCTGTAGCTTGCGGAGCCATTGGAATACCAATTTTCAGCATGAGTTCACGAAATTCCTCTCGGTTTTCAGTTATTTCAATTGCTTTAATATCTACTCCAATTATTCGAACGCCAAACTCTTCCCAAATTCCCATTTCATCGCACTGGATGCAAAGGTTCAATGCTGTTTGTCCTCCCATTGTAGGTAAAACCGCATCGATTTTATGGTTTTTTAGAATTTCTCTAATACTTTCTGGTTCAAGCGGCTGTAAATAAACGTTATCAGCAACAACCTTGTCGGTCATTATCGTTGCTGGATTTGAATTTATTAGCGTAACTTCAATTCCTTCTTCTCTTAAGGAACGCGCTGCTTGTGATCCAGCGTAGTCAAATTCACATGCTTGACCGATTACAATTGGTCCGCTGCCGATGATTAAAATGGACTTAATGGAGGTGTCTTTTGGCATTTTATGCTCTTTTGGGTATCAATTTCGAAATGTATTCAATAAATTGAAAGCAAATTTAGTCAAAAGTGTTTAGCTAGGACAAGGAATTAAATCTTGTTTTTAACAATCATAGTGGAAAACTATTATTTGGAAAATAAAAAGAATACCTAAAGCATTTATATAATTGACTTTAAGCTATTTAAAAATAAATAGGATTTTAGTGTAATGGATTTTATTTAGGCAAAAAAAGTTCCGACAACTGCCGGAACTTTTCATTTTAATTTTAATACTTTATTCTTTTATGAATGGCATGGTTGCAACCTTGCCACTATCCGATTGCACGATAATTCGGTAATATCCGGATTGCCAATTGCTAGATGGAATTTCAATTAATTTATCACCCGTTACAATTTCAAATAATTTTCTTCCTTGTAAATCGATAACTTGCACATGCAACGAATGATTTTCTTCAGAAGAAATAAATACATTTTCAACAGTTGGAACTGGAAAAACAGCTATTTTCAGTGGTGTTTCACTTTCAGAAATAGATGCTATACAATCGTTCAGCGCATCAAATGTTGGAGAAGTAAAAGCAAATGTTCCACCATCCGGACAGCGAGCATAAGAAACATCTGTCGTTTGAACTCCAAAATTTACTTGGTCGTAAATTGTAATGCCATCGCTTAAAATTACCGATTCGCCAGCAGAACTCAATTTGAAATTAGTATGTAATCCAGATTGCAAAGCATCGTTATCTGTCCAAATAATCAACACATCATTTGCCGCAACGGAAGTTCCGATTGGAAGTTGCCATTTCATTAAATTCACAGCATCATCCGATAAATATAATCCCGTTAAATCAATTCCATTTGCAGTTGTATTAAACAGCTCAATCCAGTCATCATTTTCACCATTGGAATCCAAGGCTGTTGTTCCGTTATCCGCCATTAATTCATTCACAAGAACATCTCCAATCGCAGGAACGGGTAAATTAATTAACAAAGTATGGAATTCGTGCTCTGCTCGCTGCGGACTAAACAAACCCGCTACAGCATTTTCAGCATAAATGTAATATTCCAAAATCACACCATTTAACGTTACATC
>CAIYXD010000551.1 GCA_903930085.1 uncultured Flavobacteriia bacterium | reverse complement strand
GATCCAAACCTTTTCGTCTTGCGCTTGGTTTTCTTTTTTACCTTCTCTTTTGTCAAGATACTCTTTGATGTTTCCTAGAAGTTCCCATTTGAACTGCTCTAGATCTTCTGATGTAATAATGTTTGCTGCCATCTATTTTTGATTTAAGATTATGGAGCAAAATTGATGGTGTTTGATGTAGATTTTTCACAGCTTGTGAAGACCTTGGGAAAGATTTATTTTCTGGAAATGCGAGAAAGCCCAAGTTTATTGAGAAATGGAAACAAGAAAAATTTATTGGTAGGTTTTGAAGGTGTTGGGGTTTAAATTACTTCACATTTTGGGGTTAAAAATGAGAGGGAAATGAGGTAGAAACGATGGGAAAATGATACTTGTAATTTGATTGGAATGTTTTCACAGCTTGTGAAGAGGCTGTGAAGTTTATATTCGACTTATAAAGTAATTTTAATTACTAATTTGGTGACATAATAATGTCAATTTAACAGAAGATAATGCTTGATTTAATTAAGTTCTTCTCGTTTTTACATCCTAAAAAATTATGAAAATAAATGTAAAAAAAGATACGCATAATGGAGAGCAACCAATACGTGTTCTAAAGCACAACTTGACCACACGTCTTGTTGAAAGAAACGAAGAATATATTAAATCATTACAATCAGATTTCAAACTAAATAAAAATATTAAATATCATATTGCTAATTTACCCTTAACTGAAAATCAAACTCCGTATATCGACGAAAATGGAACGATTAATATCCACGAAACGTACTTATCATATGTTTGGTGTGTTTGTTACTTTTTCTTTGTCCTGCACGAGGAAGGTGTTGCTATACCTGAAACTATAAAAAGAAACAACCCTGTTCATAAATTGCAAAATCCCGAATTAATAACAGAAGCCAAAAAATTGTTTGATTATGCAAAATCTTTAATAGTTTCATTTGATATCTGGGATAAAGAAAATTTACCAAATCCAGAATTCTATGATGAAAAATCTGTAGAGGGATGGTATATTTTAAAAACAAATGATTTATATGTTGAGGTACTAAATTTTATACTTTATCATGAAAGTGCACATGCTGAATTTGAACACATAAAGAAACTAAAATCTGAAAAAATAAGAGTCGAAGAAAGAAAGCTTCTTGAAATAGAAGCAGATACAAGAGCTATTGAATTAATTTTGTCGAATGGAAGAAATAAAATTGTTTCAGAATTAGGTATTACGATAGGACTTGCATCAATATTGTTCTTTAAAAACAATTTTAGTGGTGGTTCTAAGCACCCAGATATTGACAAAAGATTGGAAAATGCAATTAAAATCTTTAACACGAACGATGATAGTCCGACTTGGACAATTTTGGTTTTGTTTATAAAAGTTTGGGATGAGCAATTTACATTAGGCCTAATAAATCAAGCATACTACAATACTTATAAAGATTTATACTACGATCTAATTTCTCAAATAAAATAATGAAATTTCACAAACAAATACTCATCTGTATGTTTGATTATAGAATTGGTCCTTTCAAAACGCCCTAGTTGACAAACCAGGGCGTTAATAATTTCAATTCATCCCATCCACCTCATTCACTTTTCTCAAAAAACCTTCCTCCAGCTTCGGAATGAATTTCATCGGTACCGTTTTTCGATTGGCTATGTCAATGAAAATACGATACGGATCTTCGATGTGAACTTGAAAAATCGATTGTAAAGCCGTGCACATTTCAATGATTTCAATTTCACCATGATTAACTGCCTTAGTAGCTTGTAGCGCATAGACCAGTTCGATGAAATCAGATTTACTGGCTGTCCATTTTAGTTTGGATTGATTGGCTATGGTTTTCTTCAAACCCTCGTCTTCAGGACAGAGGTAATTCAAAAACATCTGATGCGCAAGGATGTTTGAAACAACAACATCGTATGTGGTGCTGAATTCAGGATCCATGAGCATGCTCGTAGAGTGCTTGGTTATTTTAGGTATTTCAGTTTGACGAAGAAAGTATTGTCTGTCCAGGTGAATCAAGCCTTCTTTGTAGTATGTAACAAAGTCTATATTTTCCCGCATGATGTATCGAAACATGCGTATTTTTTTATCGATGAGGTTTTTCAGCTCCTCCTCACTCATGTGGTACTTGCTTGTTTCAATTTCAGACAAGATTGAGAAAAAGATGAGGTAGGCATGAATGCGTGGTTTAATTTTTTTGAAGAAGTAGATTTCATCATCGTCAGACCGGAAACTTTCCTCCCGGATTTTATTACGAAATACTGTCAACGTGCTGCTGATTAACTTAGCTGCTTTTTTTGCCTTGACATTTATTTCGGAATCGTTTTGAAGTATTTGATCAAGATCTGCAGATAGTTTTTTTTCAGCTGTAATGTAGTATTCCATTGTCATTTTTATAAATCGTTATGCTTTCAACTTATGGATCTTCGATCCATAAGCACGCAAAGAAACGACCAGTACTTCGTAATCTATTTACGTTCTACATTAAATTTTTGAGTTTTTTTAGTATTAAAAAAAGCGACCGAGGTCGCTTTTTTTTTATCCAACTTTCTTGTCCTTTTTGCCAACAGCAAAGAGCTTAGATTTAAGGATTTCCATGTCTTCACTCATCTTCTTTTCAACCACTTTCGCATAAATTTGGGTTGTTCGAATGTTGGTATGGCCAAGCATAGCACTCACCGTTTCAATGGGAACTCCATTCGCCAAGGTTACGGTTGTAGCAAAGGTATGTCGAGCAATATGTGTAGTCAAATGTTTGTTGATGTTACAAGCATCTGCGAGCTCCTTCAGGTAAGAATTATACCGCTGATTGCTGTTCACTGGAAGCAATTTATTTTGTTCCACACAATAGGGGTGGTTCTTGTACCGCTCAATGATTTCCAATGCAATTGGAAGCAAAGGAACTTTTTCTTTCGTTCCGGTCTTTTGACGATTAGTAGAAAGCCAGTAATTCCCATCTAAACCAATCATAACGGCATTCTGATTGAATTTAAACACATCCGCATAAGCAAAACCTGTGTAGCAACAAAAAACGAATACATCGCGAACCTCTTTGAGTCGTTCAATTTCAAATTCCTTGTTCATGATGTTATCGAGATCATCTTGTGTGAGAATATCACGATCAGGGCTTGTGTAAGAGCAACGGAAATTTGCAAATGGGTTGGATGGAATCCAATCTAACCCCACTGACATCGTTACAATTTTCTTTAGGTTCTTGATATACTTGTATGCAGTATTGGATTGTAAATTATCGACTGTGAGCAAATAATGTTCGAATTCGGTAACGAACATCAGACGCATCTCTGGAAGTGGTTTATCCGGAATTTTGTAATGATGCTTCATAAACGCTTCCACTTTGTTCTTGGTAATCTTGTAACGTGCCAATGTTTTGGCTACAACTTTACCAATCTTCACCATTTCACCCATTTTGAGATTGTGATAGTCAAATGCTTCAAGAATTGTTTTAATGTTTGCACTTTCCTTGATCCCTAGAAACTTGTTTTTGAGATCGTTTGGAGTACATACAATACCACGCGCCTGGCGTTCAAGGAAATCCTGAATTATGGAATTCTTTGCTCGATCGAGATAGGCATTGATCAATTGGGCATTCTCTGCAGTTTGCCTTACTCGTGAAATTTTGGGATCCCATTGAGTTACTTTCACACAATGAGTGGTGCCGATTTCAGTCTTCAATCCATCGACAAAAATGCGGATGAAAATTTGCGCTTTCCCTTCTTTCATGCGTTGTTCGTTGATACGAATTCGCACATTCAATTTTTGATTTTGTTTCATGATTCACATGTTTTTAAAAAATGAGTT
>CAIYXD010000550.1 GCA_903930085.1 uncultured Flavobacteriia bacterium | reverse complement strand
TTCAATAAATGAAAGACGTCTAATTCAAAAAATGAGTTGCGTTAAACATTATATTTCTAAAAACACACGCAAATTGACGCCATAGAAAGAGTTAATAATGTCTTAAACGCAATTAATTGGACACTATATTTAATTTAATTGTTCCATTTTGGGTCAATATTAACACCTATTGACTCAATGAATTTTTTTGGTGATTTATACTTCAAGCCTCCATGAATGCGTTCGAAATTATAGAATTTTTTCCATCGTACCATTGTTTCTTGAAAATCTTGTAAATTTTGAAATTCAAACCGTTGACAAACCGCACTTTCCATGATTGAGTGATATGATTCAATATGAGCATTTTGTTCTGGCGTTGCAGGCTTAGTGAATTCTTGAATTACCCCCTTATTCTTCAAAAATTCTTGAACAATTAAAGCTTCAAATTGAGATCCGTTGTCATTTCTAACGATGAATTGTTCTGGTAATGGGTAATTCTCAAATATTTCTTCAAAAAGCTTTATTACGTCCTCAGATTTAATGCTGTTGGCAATATATTGCCCTAATACCCATCTGGAATATACGTCAATAATGGTTAGAACTTGAGTATTTGTTCTTGTTCCCTGAATATAAACGTACTTAATATCAAACTCTAGAAATGAAAATTCAGACGCTACATTTGGCACTAATTCTTTGACCCAATTCCGATTTGAGCGTTTTTTATTATCTCTTTGAAATTTCAGTAAGCCATTCTTTTTCATAAGGTTATAAGTTCGATAAGACCCGATATTTAAACCTAATTCATCATTAAGATATCGATATGTTTTATAATAACCATAATCCACAAATTCACCGGATAGAAGTTCGCTTATTTTTTCAGTCACGTAGTTTAAATCATAGCTACTTCCTTCATTATCATACACATAATTTACAGGTCTTTTTCCTGATTTAGTACCTGTTGAAGTGTAATAATAACTGCTCCTTGGCAATCCTACATGTTTAAGCAAGAGGTGTTTGGGTTTGCCTTGTTCTAAAAACTCATCAACAACCATAATCTTCATTTCTTTGGAAATTGACTTTTTTTTAAAAGGGAATCTTTTACCAAAATGGCTAATTCTTTATCCGCCACAAGCCTTTTTAATGCTTGATTTTCGCGTCTCAATAATTTTAGCTCACGCTCCTGTTCTGTCATAGAACCTGGCCCCAAACCTTCTTTACCGAGTTGCTCATACTTCTCTTTCCATCTGTAAATACTAACAGCTGAAACTCCAAACTCTCTAACTGTTTTACTAATACCATGTTCATTCGAATGAAGAACGATCTTTTCCTTGTCTTCTGAAGACCAACTTTTACGATGTTTTGACATACACAAATCTAATTATTGTTAACTTAGTTTTGTGTCCAAGAATTAATTACGCTATTAGGATAATAACTCTATAAAATACATTAGTCAAGTGTACAACTTTCATTGATACTCTACAAATTAATCTAAAAAACTGATATATAGTTAGTTAAACCAAATAGATGCGATTAGCTTTTAACCAAATTCTTTTATAAAAAATAAAACGTTAGGGAATTAAATAAGGTGTCTAAATCGTAAAAAAAATCCCTATACTATTCCCAACACATTTTAAAGCAAAATAAACTTGCCTGTCCGTAAACTTATTTTACCTCTATCGCATTTTTAACATTTTCTTTTGTTAATGCAATTTCCAGGACTTCATGCATGTGACGTACAAAGTGAAAAGTTAATCCAGTCAAATACTCCTGTTTTATTTCTTCGATATCGTTTTTATTTTTCTCGCACAAGATGATTTCTTTGATTCCAGCTCTTTTTGCAGCAAGAATCTTCTCTTTTATTCCGCCAACAGGTAAAACTTCTCCACGCAAGGTAATTTCTCCGGTCATTGCTAGATTTGCTTTTACCCTTTTTTGAGTAAAAAGAGAAGCCAGAGAAGTGAGCATTGTAATTCCTGCGCTTGGTCCGTCTTTTGGCGTTGCACCTTCTGGAACGTGAATATGCACATTGTATGTATCAAAAACTTCCTGATCTAAATTCAACCAACTGCTGTGGGCTTTCAAAAATTCCAAAGCGATAACAGCAGATTCTTTCATTACATCCCCTAAATTTCCAGTTAGCGTAAGTTTTCCTTTCCCTTTTGTAATGGAAGATTCAATAAATAAAATATCACCACCAACGCTAGTCCAAGCTAAACCGGTAACAACTCCTGCGACTTCGTTGTTTTCGTATTTTGTTCTGCCTCGTCCCGCTCCGAGAATAGTGAACAGATCCTCTTTTTTGATTTTAGTATCGAAGGTTTCCTCCATTGCAATTTGTCTCGCACGGTTGCGTACTAATTTTGCAATCATTTTACTCAAGGAGCGAACGCCGGATTCATTGGTATATTCCATTACCAATTTCTCTAAAACACTTTTATCCATGGAAATATCCTTTTTCGAAATTCCGTGTTCTTCAATTTGTTTTGGTAATAAATGCCTTTTGGCAATTTCTATTTTTTCTTCAATTGTGTAACCATTTACCTCAATAATTTCCATACGATCGCGCAAAGGCCCTTGCACTTCCGCTAAGTTATTTGCTGTTGCAACGAACATCACACGCGATAGGTCAAATTCTGTTTCTACATAATTATCGTAAAACGAACTATTTTGTTCCGGATCCAGTACTTCTAAAAGTGCGGAAGAAGGATCTCCGTGGTTGCTGCGCCCAAGTTTATCAATCTCGTCTAGGACAAAAACAGGATTTGAAATTCCAGCTTTTTTGATGTTCTGCATGACGCGTCCTGGCATTGCACCAATATATGTTTTACGGTGTCCACGAATTTCCGATTCATCGTGCAAACCACCCAAAGACATTCGGATATATTTTCTTCCAAGCGCTTCTGCGATTGACTTTCCTAGAGAAGTTTTTCCAACGCCCGGAGGTCCATAAAAGCAAAGTATTGGCGATTTCATATTTCCTTTTAACTTGAGGACTGCCAGATATTCCAAAATACGTTCCTTCACCTTTTCTAATCCGTAATGATCGCGCTCCAAAATCTTTTTTGCTCGATTCAAGTCCAGATTATCTTTAGAGTATTCTCCCCAAGGCAAATCCAAAATAAGATCGAGATAATTAAGTTGCACATTATATTCTGCGCCTTGCGGATTCATGCGTTGTAATTTGTCCAGCTCTTTGTAGAAGAGTTTTGAAACCCGCTCGTCC
>CAIYXD010000549.1 GCA_903930085.1 uncultured Flavobacteriia bacterium | reverse complement strand
GGATGTGCTGTACAGTAAGTATAGTTTTACCCCCTAGGTGCAAAACTCCATCGGGGGAAACGTCGTTAAAAGCTCTAATTAAGTGTAAATTTCAATAATTTTGGTGAGTATGGAAAGACTCAAATCATTAGACCCTCCTCACAAGGGATTGCGCAATGCTCTTTGTAAGCTTGCATTAATTGCTGGCAAAACCAATTACGCTTCAGCAACCAGCGTGGAACGGTTGCAACTTGTAGCAACAGAAGTTTTTCATCTTTTGAGTGACCATACAGCAACTGAAAATAAATTCATCCTTGCTCCACTTGAAAAAGTAAATCCATCTTTTACAAAAGGTTATTATGCTCATCATTTGGAGATTGAACGAATCGAACAACAATTACTTGATCGAATAATGTCACTGAAAGGGCAACAAACAAATGACCTTGGCCATCAATTGTATTTGGATATTTGTCAATTTCAGTCTTATTATCTCGAGCATATTAATGAGGAGGATGTTACGCTGGAAGCGGAGATGCAGAAGCATTTTACCGATGAAGAGTTAATGCAACATCAAGTCGCCATTATGGGCGAAATGAGTTTTGAAACTTTGCTGTTGTGGTTTAAATACATTGTTCCTGCCAGAAGGCCAGCAGAAAATGCTCAGGTTCTTACAGGTTTTAAATCTGCAGTTCCCGAAGTTGCCTTTAATGCAGTTATCGAAATCATTAAAAATGAGGTTAGCGAAGAAGAACTTCATGAAATTTTATCAATGATAAAATGAAAATTAACTTAAGCGAAATAACGATTCAAAAAATTACTAAACCAGACTTAATCACCTTGATTGGTTGGGCTTCTGAAGAAGGTTGGAATCCAGGAAAACATGATGTAGATGTTTTTTGGCATACAGACCCAGACGGTTTTTATGGAGTTAAAGTCGGTGATAAATTAATCGCTGGAGGGGCAATTATATCGTATGGTAGAGATTTTGGATTTATGGGAATTTTTATTGTGCATAACCAATATAGAAGCAAAGGTATCGGCAATAAGCTTTGGCAAGAACGAAAGAATATATTGATAGGCAAACTTAAAGAAAATGCGGCCATAGGAATGGATGGCATTCTGGCTATGCAACCTTATTACCATAATGGAGGATTCAACATTGCTTTTCGTGATGAACGGTATGAATTTTATGGTAAAGGATACACTTATTCAGATAAAGTTTCAATGATTGTAAGCGAAGATTTTCACGATATTTTGAAATACGATAGTCTACACTTCGGATTTCAACGAACGCAGTTTTTAAACCAATGGTTGATAATGCCTGATAGCAAGGCAATAAAGTACAAGGATAATAATGAAATTGTAGGTTACGCAGTAATTAGGAGAGCCGAAAAGGGCTATAAAATAGGTCCTCTTTTTGCGCAGAATGATAAAATAGCAGGAGAGTTGCTAAAGTGCTGTCTGAGTTATGGTTCAGAAGATTCAGTGTTTCTAGATATTCCTACAATCAATGAAAATGCAATGAACTTGGTTAGGAATTATGATGGAAAGTACATTTTTGAATGTGCAAGGATGTATCATGGGCAAGCTCCCAATATTCCCATCAACCATATTTACGGAATTACAAGTTTTGAACTTGGATAAACAATCGT
>CAIYXD010000548.1 GCA_903930085.1 uncultured Flavobacteriia bacterium | reverse complement strand
TAACTTTTCCAAAATACGCATAGTCTCTCTCTTTGTCCGCAACTTCAAAAGAAATCGCACCCGGAATACTCCATAAAAAACGCATACTTGAATCGCTGAAATAGAGTTGAATAGAATATACACCGTCATTCATTAAATCTGCTGGAATGCTGCAAAATCCTTGGCATAAATTATCGGTGTCCGTTTCGAAGCTAAAACCAGAACCAAATACAACCTCTTCGTGCAAATCGATAATATCAAATGCGAGAAATACAGATTTGCTTTCAGAAAAATTCCAAAACGAAAAATGGATGGAAATTTCATCTGTGATAAACGGACTGGAAGGTTGAATAGAAACGGCTTTTAGTTTAATACATTCATTTCCTGGCGCAACAGCTAGAGTATCAAAGGAAATAGATGGATTCAATTGCGCCGCATTTACTTTCATATAGTGTTCAACCGTTTCATCTGCAGATCCAGAAAATGTAATATTTCCCCGCTCCATCAAAATGCCAGTTTTACATAACGATTTTACTGCTACCAAGTTGTGGCTGACAAAAATTACCGTTCTACCTTGGTTACTCACGTCTTTCATTTTACCAAGGCATTTTTTTTGAAATTCCGCATCGCCTACAGCTAGTACTTCATCCACAATCAAAATCTCGGGCTCCAGATGCGCTGCTACTGCAAATGCCAAACGAACATACATTCCAGATGAATAGCGCTTTACGGGAGTGTCTATGTATTTTTCTACACCGGAAAACGCAACAATTTCATCAAATTTAGATCGGATTTCAAATTTTGTCATGCCTAAAATTGCACCATTCAAAAAAATATTTTCCCGACCAGTCAATTCTGGATGAAAACCCGTTCCAACCTCCAATAGGGAAGCTATTCTTCCGCGGATTTTCAAAGTGCCTTTTGTAGGCGCCGTAACTTTGGAAAGTATTTTGAGCAGTGTGCTTTTTCCTGCACCATTTCGGCCAATAATCCCGAGTACGTCACCTTGATTAACAGAAAAGTTTACGTCCTTAAGCGCCCAGATATAATTGGAATCTCCTTTTTCTTCGCGTGCATTTTCCCCGGTGATTTGCTCATACGGATCTTCTTTTCCTCGGATTTTATGCATCCAACGATTAAAATCGTGCGAAATCGTGCCAGTACTAACTTGTCCCAATTGGTACTGCTTGAAGAGATTTTCAACTTTGATGACCTGCATCTGTATACTTTACTTAAATTATTTTTAATTTTTTCTAAACGGTATCCATGAACTTATTTTCAACTTTATTGAAAAATAGTATTCCTAAAAAAAGTGCTATAAAGCTGAAAACAGCAGAATAAAGTAAACCAATGGCATCAAAAGTCCCTATTCCAAAAAACGAGTAGCGAAAATTCTCAATAATTGGCGTGATTGGATTGTAGGAAAGTAAGATGTGAAGTTTTCCATGCGTAAAACTCAAGGGGTAAATAATAGGCGTTGCGTACATCAACAATTGTATACCGAAAGTCAATAGAAAACTTAAATCGCGGTACTTTGTTGTAAGTGCAGAAAATAGAATCCCCATCCCCAAGCCCATGATTGCCATTAGAAAAATCAGAACCGGTAGCAGGAGAATGGTACTATTTATATTGATTGCTGCTTTATTAAACTGCACTTGGTAAATTGCAATACACACAAACAAAATCACTTGAATTCCGAATTTTATCAAGTTGGAAATAACAATTGAAATAGGAGTTGTTAGTCTAGGAAAATAAACTTTTCCAAAGATAGAAGCATTGGCAACAAAGGTGTTGGACGTTTTACTAAAGCAGTCCGAAAAATAATTCCAAAGTGTAATGCCAGACAAATAGAATAAAATGGGATCAACCCCGTCCGTTGAAATCTTTGCAATTTGATTAAAAACAAAGTAAAAAATAAAGGTTGTGAACAAGGGTTGAATAAACAACCAAAGTGGCCCAAGAATGGTCTGTTTATATACAGAAACAAAGTCCCTTCTTACGAATAATAGAATTAAGTCTCGGTACCTCCAGATTTCTTTTAGATTAATATCCAACCATCCTCGCTTGGGTTTTATAATCTCAGTCCAAGAAGTATCTGC
>CAIYXD010000547.1 GCA_903930085.1 uncultured Flavobacteriia bacterium | reverse complement strand
TTCATCACTAACGGTTTTAAGTATTCGAGCAGGATTCCCCACCACTAAACTTCTTCTCGGAATTTCCATTTTTGAAGGAACAAAAGAGAGGGCGCCAATTATAGATTCTTCACCAATTATAGCATCGTCCATTAATACTGCATTCATGCCAATTAAACAGTTTTTGCCGAGTGTGGCGCCGTGAATAATTGCACCATGTCCAACATGGGCCCCTTTATCTAAGGAAACAGTTGTGCCTGGAAACATATGAACCGTGCAATTTTCTTGAATGTTACAGCCGTCTCCCACCAATATTAGTCCCCAATCGCCACGCAATACTGCGCCTGGACCTATATATACATTTTTCCCAATGATCACATTTCCAATAACAGTGGCTTGGGGATGCACGAAACTACTTGGATCTACCACAGGAATAAAGTCTTGAAATGAATAAATCGACATAGATTGTATTATTTAGGATGAATAAATTTATTGCTAATTTTAAGGCAAAGATACAAACCATGAAAATAATCAGTTCAAAAAATAAATCCAACATTAAAAAAGGGCTTGTTTTAGCATCAATCTTACTTTCTTTTTCAAGTTTTTCACAGCAAACAATTAATGGAACTATCATGCATGATGGTATCGTGCGCTCGTATAAATTGTATGTACCTGCGATTTATAGTGGAAATGTAGCAGTTCCATTAGTGTTAAATTTTCATGGGTATACCAGTAATTCAACCGAACAAATGATTTATGGGAATTTTAGAAATATCGCTGATACGGCCAATTTTCTTGTGGTGCATCCACAAGGGACATTAGACAATACTAATACTACCCATTTTAATGTAGGGTGGGGCACCAGTACGGTTGATGACGTAGGTTTCACAGAAGCATTAATAGATTCTTTATCAGCCGCTTATTCGATTAACCAAAACAGAATTTATACCGTTGGCATGTCAAACGGTGGATTTATGAGTTTTAAACTTGCCTGTGAATTAAGCAATAAAATAGCGGCTGTAGGATCTGTTACTGGTTCCATGTTACCTTCCACATTAGTAAATTGTAATGCCACACACCAAATGCCTGTCATTCAAATTCATGGTACCGTTGATGGTACAGTTCCTTATAATGGTTCAGCAGGGTGGACAGCATCCATTACAAATGTGTTAAACCATTGGGCCACATTTAATAATTGTTCGCCAGTGCCAACGCTTGTTAATGTAGCGAATACCAATCTAAGCGATGGAAGTACGGTTGAGAAATATACCTACGAAAATGGCGATAATTGCAGCGAAGTGGTTCATTTTAAAGTCACCAATGGGCAACACACATGGCCAGGAAGTATCATTAATTTAGCGGGGACCAACTATGACATCAATGCGTCTGTTGAAATTTGGAATTTTATTTCCAAGTATGATATCTTTGGTTTGATCAATTGTAATCCTGCAACTGTTGAAGCGCAATTTGGAGTGGAAGATTTTCAAGTGTTTCCAAATCCTTGTAGCGAATCTATACATGTCGATTTAAAAACCGCCGAATCTTATTTTTATGAAATCTATTCTTTGTTTGGAAAATTATTAATGTCAGGAACCATTTCAAATACGAATGATGAAATTGATCTTTCAAATTTCGAACCTCAAGGATATCTTCTTAAAATAGATGGCCGATATCGACGCTTTATAAAGTTATAAAAGATACGATAAGATAGGAAAGCCTTATAAATGTTAAG
>CAIYXD010000546.1 GCA_903930085.1 uncultured Flavobacteriia bacterium | reverse complement strand
TTTCCTGTGGTGGTATCTATGCCACGGGTAAATAAATCTTGCAGCATGCCTTGCTTTATGGCTTTGTATTTGGCAATTGCGGCTTGCGTTTTTTCTATTACCGCATCGGCTGTGGAAAGTATCGTGGCGATTTGGCGTTGTATTGTTTTGTCTTTTGGATATTTTACAATTAGTATTCTTTCTAAATCTTTTGGAACGTGAGGCACACCTGTTCCCGTTCTATTGTTTTGAATCCATAAAAACTTTTCATTTAAAAAATAGAATAGATATTTTGATTCAAGTGCTTCTAATGTTTTAAGTTTTGCAAAAGTCGAACCCACAACCCCTTTGAACCCATAAGTTACTAATCCACTTCGTTCACCATCCCAAAGCATTAATACATCATCTTCTTCACATAAGACTGCTCCTTTGGTATCACTGAAAATTGTTGCTCGACCATTTATAGCATCAGCATTTATCAATGGCTGAAAACAATCTTCAGGAAATTCACTTTGTTTAGTCAATTTCCCTTTTGAACTTATTATTAGCTCACCGAGCATTTTCTCTTCCCATTTACTCATATCCCAATTCCATTAAAAATGTGTTTAACAATTGGGTTTCTGTTTCTCTAGCTTCTAAAATGGAATGAAGTGGCGTGGTGTACTTGCTGTGCAGGTGCTCAATGGCAATCAACAATTGTCGGCTATGCGTTTGCAAATAGCCATTTATGGTTTGGTGCAAAATACTTTGCCATCTTTTTAAGATCAATTCCTTGGCTTCTTCGGGTGTTATCAGCAAGCGGGCTTGCTCCACCAAATTTTGCTTTTTGTCTTTTATCTCTTTAATTACTTTTTTGCATTGTTTTAGTTCCTCTTCCAAAGCAGTGTGTTTGGCAATGCGTTCTTCATCGGCCGCTATCAAAGCATCCAAGCGGGTGAGTTCAATAGCGTATTTTTCTGCTTCGGTTTTCAGCGTTTCTATTTCTGTTGCCAAAGCAGGGTTTTGTTTCAATGCTTTTTCATTGGCAGTAATTCGCTTTTTAATGTTTTTATATTCACGGTCGGCTTCTTTGCGTTCGCCTTTAAGTGCTTTAATGGCTTCTTTGTGTTCTTTCAATTCATCCTTTTGCCATACTTCATAATCTTCTTCTGTCCACACATCTTCTTCCAACTCATTTACTTCTGCAAACAAAGCTTCCAATTCTTCTTTTCGGGCTTCATTGGTACGAAGTTCTTTAAGCACATCAGGAAACTGGCTTTCCAATATTTCATCATCGGGTATCAGTTCGGCATTCCATCCGCTGGCATCAACACTTTTTATGTCGGTGTAAATGCTATTCCAATAACTGGCAAAAGAACCACGGCTTTTGAACTCGTCTAAAATGCTGTGTGCATTTAGTTTTTCGGTAAGCGTTTTCGAAAACTGATGATATAAATCAAAAGCATTGATGGTGCTGTCGTTCAATTTTTCAATTACAGGCAATTGCAGTTGCCACCACTGATTAATGGCTTCGGTGTATTGTGCATGAGCATTTTTTATTTCGGCACTTTCATCAAATAGTTTTTTGAGTTCTTCCTTTTGCGAAATGGTATCAGTGAATTTCAAATAGCCATCTTTCAGATTAACAAACAATTTTTCTTGCAAACCTTGGTATGAAGCAAATACAGATTGCAAAGCATTTACTTCGCTTTCGGGCACACCGCCTTGCAGATGAGCATGCACATCATGCGGCTCTGCCGGTGGTGCATTGTCCACAAACCTGCGTATGTTCAGATTGTATTCTTCGGCAGCCAAATCGGCTTTGCTTACCAATTCGCTGTATTTCGGAATTACTTGTTTATTGCGATAGGTGAAGGCAATTTTTTCAATGTCTTCGGGTCTTAATTTGTTTTGGTTTTTTTCTTCTTTGTATTCTCTGTCGGCATTGATGAACAAAACCTTTTCACGCAAGTGAGCATCTTTTTTATTCACTATTAGCACGGCTGCTCCAATAGTAGTTCCATAAAAAAGAGCCGAAGGCATAGCAATGACCGCTTCTAAATAGCCACGATTGATAAGATGTTCTCTAAACTTTCGTTCATCGCCACCACGAAATAATACACCGTGTGGCATTACAACAGCCATTCTTCCTTCATTGTTTAGTGAAGAAACCATGTGCTGCACAAACATAAAATCGGCTTTTCCTTTTACAGGCATCCAAAAGTTAAAGCGTTCTTTAAACTTCATGCCGTCTTTGGTGTAGTTCTGTGAGAAAGGTGGATTGGCAATTACAATGTCAAAGGTTTTCAATTCGCCCTTATCAATGTGTAAAGGATTCATGAGTGTATCGCCATTCACAATATTGCTGTCATACACACCATGAAAAAGCATATTCATTTTACTCAAACCCCAAACGGTGCCGCTTTTCTCTTGTCCGTAAAGTGAAAGATTGCGAGAAGAACCGTAACGGCTTTCTACATAGTTCTTGCACTCTATCAACATACCACCACTTCCTACAGTGGGGTCATAAATTTCAGCATCTTTTTTAGGTTCTAAAATATTTACCAAGAGTTTTACTACTTCGTTTGGTGTGTAAAATTCTCCAGCTTTCTTCCCTGCACTGTCGGCAAAATATTTAATCAGGTATTCATAGGCCGCACCCATTAGGTCGGGGAACTCTAAATTTTCGTCTCGTAGGTTTTTCTTATTGAAATCACGAATCAGCTCTCTTAAATCTTCATCGGTAATTTGTTTATTGTTTTTACCAATACTTCGGTTGAAGTTGATGGATTTTAAAACGCCTTCCAACTTGTCCAAGTTGGCATCTTCCAAAGCAGCAAGTGCTTTGTTTAAATGGTCGCCAATTTCTTCTTGCAGGTCTTTGATGTATTGAATCTTGTTGCCTTCTGCATCTGTT
>CAIYXD010000545.1 GCA_903930085.1 uncultured Flavobacteriia bacterium | reverse complement strand
GGAATTGAATTGACCGTGCAGAAATTTTTTGATAAATCCTTTTTCTTTTTATTCTCCGGAACGTTATACGATTCGAAATACAAAGGAAGCGATGGAATTGTAAGAAGCACATCCTATAATGGCTTATATGTCGCTAACGCTTTAGCGGGTAAGGAATTTAGCCTTGGGCCAAAACAAACAATTTCCTTGGGTGCAAAAATTACAATAGCTGGCGGAAAAAGATATGGTTATGCCGACTTGGAAGCTTCCAAACTCTACAACGAAGTTATTTTCCAGGATTCACTTTTTAATGAACGCCAATTTAGAGATTACTTCCGAGCGGATATTAAAATAAGCTGGAAATATAACGCAGATAAAGTGACGCATGAATTTGGTCTGGATCTAGTGAATGTATTCAATACCAAGAATTTGCTGAGTTTAGCGTATGCTCCGAATTTAAAAGACCCAAGTGTTGAACCATTTATTGAAAAACAACAACTGGGTTTTCTTCCTATATTTTATTACAAAATTGATTTTAAGATAGCTGGGAAGAAATAACTTTCTGCAGATACTTACCAACTTGGACAACTATTGCAGTCGTTGGCAGGAAAAACATTTAGAATAAATCCGATTCCTGCATCCAATGCCGTATAAGCGAATTTCTGCTTTGCAACTGCATTGGTTTCGCTTCTGCGCGTATTCACATTGGATTGGTTCATGTACCCACAAGTGAAATTAATCTGGAAGAAAAACTTCCTAAAAAATTCAGTTCTAAGTCCAGCGCTGCCGGAAAATGCTATGCCAGACATGGAAACAGTTTCTTCATCTTTTTTCCCTCCAAAGAGAAAGGTATTGCTTGAAACCAATGCGCCAAGACCAACTCCAAAATTTGTAGAAACAGCAAATTTGTCCTTTTTCCCAACGGAATATACTTGATCTGTTCTGGTGGCTTGAATTCTGAAATAGTTCAAACCTTTATTTTCATAGCGAAAAGTACTTTGATTTGTAACTATTTCATCTGAATTATAGGTGCCAGACCAACCATTTGCATTGTCAATTCCTGGATTTAAAACCCCGGATAAAAGCACATCGTTACTATCTGAATAGACATATTTAAACCTGTCAACACTGAAAGAAACTGCCCAATTACTTCGGAAATAATAACCAATTCCAGCTGAAAATTGAGGCTCCAATAAGGTCTTTTTTGTAAAGTAATTTTTGCCAGAAAATGAAGTTGGTTGATCTGTTGCGCGACTCTGCTTCAAGGTAAAATCATATCCTGGTCCTATGAAATTAATAGCACTTTTTGAGTACCAAGAGCGATTATAGCCCCAATAACCAGTCAAAATTCCTTTCGAAGAAGAAAATTTTGCTTTACTTCTGCCATATTGTGCAATGCTTAAAAGCGGCAGAAAACAAACAATTACCAGCGCAATTCGCATACCGTTTACCGTGTGATTATTTCTAGAAATTCTTTTTGCGACAGTATCTTCTCTAGACGGTAGTGCACTTTTTTATCTGGTGAATGCCACTCAACCAAGCCATATCCTTTCGAGAAATAATTTACGGAATTTCCTTCCATAACATTTTCTTTTTTGGTGAATGGATTGAAATTGGACATCCTAATTTTATCTTTCAGCACAATTGTCGGAACTTTTTTACCTAAAACTTCGTGTTGAATTTCTTTCCCACTAACAGATCGCTTTATTTCTCTTAAAATAAGTGTTGAATCCAAAAAGCCCTGAAAACGGGAGGCAAACCAAACTTCCTCTGAATCGTTCATCGGTATCAATTTGTTTTTAAAAAGCTCGGCTTTTGTCTTCTCGTTATTGCGATCAACAACCATGTGATCCATAATATCTAGCGAATCGGTGTTGTAATTGAATGCCTCTAAAATTCTTCCATCCGCAGCATACGTTTCTACAATAATATGGTCTCCTTTCGAATCCGAGATGGCGTAAATCCGCTGAAATTGCTCGTCCAAACCATTTGCAACGTCGCGATACAAATAAATTACAGGAACAGAATCGAGTGGGTAGAAATATTCCGCATGCGGATTTTTGGATTTAAGTTTAGCTTCTGTTGAGCAAGAAACAACAAGTAGCGCTAAAAAAACAATACAACTAAGCACAATTTTCATCCGGATACAATTTAATTAGTAATAGTCTTTCAAAAAAGTTAATTTCTGTGTGTCTAACGAATCCTGAATACTTAGAAATTAACCTACTTTTTATTAAGACATTTTCAAAAATGCAACTTCTTTTTCACTTAAGTGGCGAAACATCCCACGCGGTAAATCCTTTTTCGTTAGTCCGGCAAACTGAACGCGGTCTAATTTTACGACTTCATATTCTAGTGCTTCAAACATTCTCCGCACAATTCTATTTTTTCCGGAATGCAATTCTACACCAACTTCGCGAGAATTTCCATCTTTAACAAATTCTGCAACATCAAAATTAGTTTTTCCATCTTCCAAATCCAAACCAAGTAATAATTTCTCAAGATCTTCTCTTTTTACTGGCTTATTCAATTCTGCATGGTAAATTTTTGCTGCACGATGCCGTGGATGGGTTAATTTCTTTGCCATATCACCATCGTTGGTAAATAATAAAAGGCCGGTTGTTTCACGATCTAATCTTCCTACCGGATAAATTCGTTCGCGACACGCTTTATTTACCAAAGTCATTACTGTTTTTCTTCCAAACGGATCGTCCATCGTGGTGATGAATCCTTTCGGTTTGTTCAGTAATACGTATCTTTTCTTTTCCGCATTAATTGTTTCCCCATCGTATTGGACAGTATCTCCCGGTTTGATCTTGTACCCAAGTTCCGTGACAACTTTACCATTTATAGTAACAACGCCAGTTTCAATCAAAACATCTGCTTCGCGTCGGGAACAAATACCAGCATTCGCCAAATATTTATTTAACCGTACCTCATCTTCATTAAAAGATGGAAGTGGATCTCCTTTTTTTACCTTATCCTTAAAATCGATGTATTTTCTTTTATCCCTTGCAGAAACCTCTTTTGGTTTCACGTCATCCGTTTTTGCGGATTTCACCGTTTCGGCTTTCGGGTCTTTCTTAAAATCTTTCTTTGCGCCTCTTGGCGTTTCTTTGTTTGACCCTTTACTGAAGGGTGAAGCCTCTCTTTTGGGAGATTTTGGAGCGTTTCCAGCTTTTGTTTTACTTGAGGAAGTTGATGATCTCGACGTGCGCGATTTATCTCTTCCAGTGTTTTTTGTGTTCATCACGAGCAGAATTATTCTGCAAAGATACGCTAAAAATCTATTCCTTAAACCAGGGGATAAAATGCATCTTCAATGTGTTCAATGTTTGTGCGATGGGAATTATGTACAATTGAAACGATATCAAACCGGGTTTCTTTATGGATATTGTTTTTGCAGATGTAGTAATTTGCGACTTGAATTATTTGTTTCTGTTTCGATCGGGTTACCGCCCGCCATGGTTCACCGATTTCAGCTGTTTGTCGCGTCTTCACTTCCACCACGACTAATAAATCGCCGTGCAAGGCAATGATATCTGCTTCCAAGCGCTTGAAGCGAACATTTTTTTCTAGGATTTGGTAACCTTTTTGTATAAGAAATCTTTCAGCGAGTGTCTCTCCAAAAACACCCAATTCGATATTATTCATGCTTATTCGGTTTAGTTTCTATTAAAAATAAGAAAAAAAAGTCGTTTTTAAAAATGAAAGTTCACCGTGGTTTTATATGCAAAATTCCATTTCAAGGAAATGGAGTTACTTCTTTTCGAATGACAGTATGCGTTGTTAAATTTTAGAAAATTAAATCTCGCCCATCAATTCCAGGGTTTCTTTGGAAGCTGCTTGTTCCGCGATTTTCTTTGACGCTCCAATGCCTCTGCCGTAATGGATATCGTTTACACTTGCAATAACCGTATATTTCCAAACCCCGCCAACATTTTCTTCCGTTAAAACAAGATACTCCAGTTTTAGCCTTTTTTTCTGACTCCAAATAAACAGTTTCGACTTGAAATCTATTTCTTCCTCTAAAATTCTATTGAGATCCACATATTTCCGGAAAATATGGTGTTGCACACTTTTCTTCACTGCGTTGTATCCGCCGTCTAAATAAATAGCGCCCATGATAGCTTC
>CAIYXD010000544.1 GCA_903930085.1 uncultured Flavobacteriia bacterium | reverse complement strand
TTATAATAATCTCGAATGCTGTCTTTTGCAAGTATGAACGTTTTTTCTTCCTCCGTTAATACTATTGTTCTGCTTTTTCCCCAATAACTGGAATCTTTCTCATAGGCTTCTTTTTCCGTAACGGCTAATTCATTTCCGAAAGAGTTAGAACTAAATTTTGGATTAAAATTATAATTGGAAAAATCGGTACTCGTTTTTCCTTTTGTAGTTTGATCTTTATATTTTATGCCGTATTCCAGTTCTTGTTTTACTAAAACACATATAGAATCTCCAGGTTGGCTAAAGGTTTGGCTAATCTTGAAATAATCGTAAACCAATAGATTTCCCTTGTTTAGCGTAAGTTCCAGTTTTTGGATTAACCAAACGGAATCAATTACCCAAATATATCCCTCTAACGTTGTGGTAGAAGTAGATCTTGGAATTATTTTAATGCGATTAATCTTCCGCCCATTTTCTTCGTATTGTTCTTCTAATCTGTATTTGTAGGACAATATTCCAGGTCCAGATAAGGGAGAACTTATTGGGGATTGGTGCAGATCGTCTAGATAAAGTAGATTTTCAAAAAAGTTGAAATTGGACTTTACGGTCGTTGTATAATAAAGATTTTGATCGGAACCTCTTTTTTCATAGGCATTTCGAATTTCCTTTACTTTATTTGGAGGCGAATAATTTCGGGTAAATTGCACCTCCACCAAATTCATGTTATTGGCAAGATCTGTTTGTTTTTTTCGCTCTGCGGCAAAAGGATCTTCGATTTCATCGTTAGGAATTTCTTCTTCTTTCTTTTGTTTTTCCTTTTTTTCTCCTTCTTTTGGACTTAATTTTTCAGAAGCCTTGCTATATCCATCAACGGAATGCGCATAGTTCCATGGATTTATTTTATCTCTGATTTTAACAACATTCAAGACAATATCTCGTCCAGGATTCGATTTTTTAACCGATACATCAACAGCTCCCAAATCTTGAAATTTAGAAGGGAAAAGTTGCATGTCTCGCTTAATCGGCATGTCGTTGATTACAACATAAGATTCTCTTTCTTCGTAACCGGAAGCGCTAAAGACCAGGAAATACTCACTTGGAAATAAACTAAGTTCATAATAACCGTTAGCATCGGAAATTGTGCGCAATTCGGCAGAGTTTTTCACAAATACCTTTGCATAAGGTATCGCAATATTTCGTTCGTCCAAAATTGTTCCACTCAACACCTTTTGAGCTGCGCTATTAAAACTGAACAGAAGCAGTATTGGAATGAAAAAAAGGAATATTACTTTCATTAACTATGCTTGGAATTTTTGTACATACAAAGATACATTCGTTTTTTGAAGGTCTGGACTAAATTGTGTCTAATATAACTTACAACTGGATAAACATCTTTTTACAGCTACGAATGGTATTTTTTTATTAATTAGTTTTTTGATTTATTTTTTTCCTCTAGAAAACGCAGCTCTTTTTCCATTCGTTTCATCATCCATTTCTTAATAAAGAACATTCCAAGAGAAGTTAATACAAATACATAGTAAAACCCCCATTTTTTAATGCCGTCTGTATAGCTCATATAGCTTATAAATAGAAAAATAAAGGCTGCGGCGATTAACCAGAAGTAAAGCATTATTTTATTATACGTTTGCATTTTTTTACATTTTTTCAAGATGAACAAATACCTTGCAGCACAAAGATACGGGAAAGATTGTTCCCAAATTATTTTTCCATTAGGAAGTTACCAGAAGGTTTTAAGAATTCATAGGACGAAAAATCCTGTTTGGTTCGAATTCCCTCGCCAAATAATACTCCTTTGGGTGACCGTACTACAACATTTGAGGTGGTATAAATTAAACTGTCTTTTTGATTCCAAAACAGCGCTTCGGTTTTTAAGCGTTGCTGTTTTTCATGGTTCACCAACTGAACAGAATCGCGCACAAAAATAGTTCCCCGTGAATTGTTTATTTCCCCATACAATGCAGTAAGAGTAGAAACTACAGTGCCATTCGGGGAGAAGAAATTTACTTTAATTCCGTCTTTTAATTTTGTAACTGCTTCCGGTTTTGAAAAGGTTTCGGCCAACGCCGCAAAAATTTCCACGCGAGCATATCCAGAATCGGTATAAAAGACATGCAGGTTTTTTGTTACTTCATTTGCAGCTTTCGGGTCATAGGTTACTTTCTCAATGGATTCAAGATCATTGACGCACGAAAAAAGAATTCCTGTCAGTAAAGCACCAACAGGAATCCAATAGTTAAAAATGTATTTGGGATTTTTAGCCAATTTATTTAGAAACTGTAATTCCCCAACAGGAAAGGGTAACACTTGTAACGCCAGCATCAAACCAATCCCCATCGCTAGGACCTGCAGCGCGGTATTTAGATGCTCCTGATCCATCTCCAGCACGATCCGCCAATTGCGCAGCATACAAATAGTTTGCTTTTCTTTCTAGTGTACTTGTTCCGCAACTGTTAGCAGTTTTTGCGACACAGGATGC
>CAIYXD010000543.1 GCA_903930085.1 uncultured Flavobacteriia bacterium | reverse complement strand
TTGTGAATCAATTCGTAAAATGTTTCAAAACTTCCTGCCGCACCAACTAGAATATGCTCTAGATTACCAACAAAAAAACCATTGGCATTTTCGTCGAGCCAATTTTTAATCCGTTCCACATCTTCTTGGGTCAGCGGGTCATGAAAATCAACCAACTGGTAAATTCTAGAAACGCCAATATCCAAACTTACTAAATCCGTAATGCCATTTTTATCGGCAAAAACAAATTCCGTGCTTCCGCCACCAATATCCATTACGACGGAAGCTTCCGCAAAATCGTACGTCCACTTTACGCCTTTATAGATCAATTCTGCTTCGCGCAATCCAGAAACAATTTCAATTGTAATTCCAAATTTCCGTTTTGCTTCTAGAATAAAATCATTTGAATTTATTGCACCTCGTAAAGCAGAAGTTCCGATTCCTTTTATTGTTTCAACTTCGTATTGATCGCAGACATTTTTAAAATGCCCCAAGGCTTTTATTCCTCTTTCGAATGCTTCAGGAGCTAAAAAACCAGCATTAATTCCGCCCATTCCGAGAGAAACGCCTTCCTTTTCGGAATGAATTACACGGAAACCATCGGAATCCGTTACTCCGATTAAAAGATTGAACGTATTTGTTCCAAGATCTATTACAGCTTTGCGCATTTTACATCTTTTTCAGCCACTTCCACATCAAACTCAATTTAATGCGATGTCCATACTGTAAGATACCATTTTTATACAAGCGACCGGCAATTAATAGAACGAAAATTGCGCTTACTAGCAAAATAAATAACGAAAGAAAAAGTTGGTACCCTTGTCCAGGTGCATATCCTTGTGACAATTTCACCATCACAACAACAGGCGAAGTGAAAGGAAGATAATGGAAAAATGTAACGAGTGAACTTTCTGGATTTTCTAGCGCAAAATAACCCGCATATAAAGCGAAACAAAGGATAAAGATAATTGGTAGAATAAATTGCTGACCATCACTTTCTGAACCGGAAGTTGCACCAATTGCGGCAAAAAATGCTCCATAAAACAAATATCCAACCACAAAAAACAAAAGGAAGTAAGCTGTCATCGTTCCAAATTGAACTCTTTCATATACCAAGTCGACGAATTCGTTGTATTCCTTCGTAGCAAAAAAATATTCATTCGTTTGCTGCTTCACTTCTTCTGTCATTTGGGCAATATTCATATTTGCAGCATCCAAAAGATCCGGAAAAAGTGTTTCCCGTAAAAAGTAGAGTCCAAAACCTATCACCACGATCCAAATTGCAAACTGGATAAATGCGGCAATACCAATACCAATAATCTTTCCCGCCATGAGTTCATTCGGGCGAACGGAAGCTAATAAAACCTCTATAATACGATTGCTTTTTTCCAATGTTACGCTGCGCAAAATTGTCATTCCAAAAAGGAAAATAAAGAGAAAAATTACTGCGCCAAAGAAAAAACCAACCCAACCGCGGAGATCTGACGCTTCATCCAAAGGATCGTAGGCATTTCGAAAGGCGATATTGAGCGGTTGTTTGATTTTCCGGAAAGCGGAAACCGATAAATTGGTGAATTCTGCAACCAACACTTCTTCCAATCGTCTTTCGATGTGAAATTGAAGGCGGGTTTGCATGCGAACAGAAGGTTTTTCCCTGAAAAATATAAAAGCTGTTTTATTGGAAAGAACTTTCTCATTTATTTCGATCATTGCATCAAACGGCTGGAACTGTTTGGCATCCCGAAATTCTTCTAATTCGATATAATCGTTTGCAAAACTGTACGTTATAGACTTGTCTTCATTCGCCAAGATTTTAGCATCCATAATTCCTGTCGGATCTGAAATCAGCACGTTCCAACGCTGTTTTCCTTCGCCACCAAAAGCAAACAAAAGATAGGCACCAATCAAAATAAGGAGTGGACCAAAAATGGAGAAAAGCAAAAAGGAACGTGCACCGATGCGCTCTTTTAATTCTCTGCGCGCAATTAACCAACTGTTACGCATTGTTCTCCTCCTTTCTTGGATTCACCAAATCGATAAAAACATCTTGCATAGAAGGTAAAACTTCCCACGCTGCTTCTATTTTCACCTGTCCAATTAATGCTCTTAATAAATCTTCAAAAGAATTGTCTCCGCGCATTTTTACCCGAGCAATAAATTTATCGTCGCCCAATATTTCTTTGTCTGTCAATTCAAAACTTGTCCACAAGGCTGTAACGAAAGCAATCATACTTCCCCGGAATTTTATGGCAAATTCGCCTGTTTTTCGGGCTTCTTGGATTTCAGAAATTCTACCCTCCATTATTTTTTTGGATTGGTGAATCAACGCTGCACGATCGCAAATTTCCTCTACACTTTTCATGTTGTGCGTCGATAGAATAATCGTTTTTCCTTTGGCTTTCATTTCCAGTAATTCCTGCTTGATTAATTCAATATTTACGGGATCAAAACCACTTAATGGCTCGTCGAGAATGAGTAATTTCGGTTCGTGCAATACAGTACAAATGAATTGAACTTTTTGCGCCATTCCTTTGGAAAGTTCCTCAATTCGTTTTTTTCGCCAATCGGCAATATTAAATTTTTCGAGCCAGTATTCCAGCTGTGTTTTCACATCCTTCTTGGATAAACCGCGCAATTGACC
>CAIYXD010000542.1 GCA_903930085.1 uncultured Flavobacteriia bacterium | reverse complement strand
TTTTCTATGGGTTACATGAAAAAAGATGCAGGTTATTACAAGTTTTTCACCTACCTCAATCTATTCATCTTTGCGATGTTGATCCTCGTGCTTGGAAGCAACTATTTTATGTTATTCTTCGGTTGGGAAGGCGTAGGGATTTGTTCTTATTTGTTGATTGGATTCCATTATAGCGATGCACAAAAAGGAATGTTAAATGGAATTGCTGCGCGCAAGGCATTTATTATGAATAGAATAGGTGATTTAGGTTTACTGATTGGCTTATTTTTAATTTTGGATCAGTTTGGTACACTTGAATATTCTGAATTGTCAGCTGCAATGCTAATCGAAGCAAATCAACCAACAGTTTGGGTTTTGTTTACCATTACGATGTGTTTGTTTATTGGTGCAACTGGAAAAAGCGCACAAATCCCATTGTTTACGTGGTTGCCAGATGCAATGGCAGGACCAACTCCAGTATCGGCTTTGATTCACGCTGCGACGATGGTAACAGCTGGAATATTTTTGGTTGTTCGTTCCAATTTCTTTTTTGAATTAGCACCAATGACTCAGGAAATCATGTTGTATATTGGATTAGTAACTTCACTAGTTGCTGCTTTTATTGCTCTGCGACAAAACGATATTAAAAAAGTATTGGCGTATTCAACGGTTTCCCAACTTGGACTAATGTTTGTTGCCTTAGGAATGGGCGCGTATACTGCAGCAATTTTTCACGTTACAACGCACGCATTTTTTAAAGCTTTACTTTTCTTAGGATCTGGAAGCGTAATTCATGCCATGTCGGACGAACAAGATATTCGTAAAATGGGTGGTTTGAAAAAGTTTATTCCAATTACGCACCTTACTTTTTTAATTGGCACTTTGGCAATTGCTGGCTTTCCATTTTTATCCGGTTTCTACTCAAAAGATGAGATTTTAGCACATGCAGTTATGCACAGTTCTATTATTTACGCTTTCCTGATGCTTTCCGTTGCTTTGACAGCTGTGTACATGTTTAGATTATATTTCTTGGTGTTTCACGGAAATTTCCGCGGTTCGGAGGAAACAAAAAATCACTTGCACGAAAGCCCATGGAACATGACAATTCCGCTGCTAGTTTTGGCTGTTTTATCTATTTTTGGTGGAATCTTGAATCTTCCCGGAATAGTATTCCATTCCTGTAAGCAGTGGCTCTCGCATTATTTGAATTACAACACGGATGGATTAAATTTGGTGGAAACGGAACATTTATCCAATTACGACTCTATTCTATTAATGTCCGCTGCGGTTGCACTTACGTTGGTAATTCTTCTGGTATCGTTTTTCTATTATGTCAAAAAAGGAAACTTGGCGAAAGAGGATAGCTCCTGGAAAGGTTGGGAGATTGCATCTGGCAATAAACTCTATTTCGATGAGATTTATGGGTTTCTGTTTGTGAAACCAATCGAATGGTTGGCAAAGTCTTCATACCAGTTTATGGAAATAATAGTGCTAAATAAATCTATTTCTGGATTAGTTGGGGCTATTAGCCGATCTGGACTTATTGTAAGGAAGTGGCAATCTGGAATTATTGCGAACTATTTATTTTGGATGGTTCTAGGAATCATAGGTTTGGTTGTATATTATTTATTAAAATTTTAAATTTTGGAATTATTATTAGCACCATTATTCGTTGCGCTGCTGCTTGCAGTTGTTCCTAAACAGTTTGTGCGCTTAGCAGGGATTATTGGAACTTTGGTAATTCTAGGAATTACAATTGGTCACGTAGTTACTTTTTCACCAAATAATGTGGTTAGTATTTTCGATCCAAACGCAACCACGAAGTTCGGACTTACCTTTAAAATGGGATACGATGGAATTGGATTATTTATGGTAATTCTAACCAACGCGCTTATTCCAGTTATTCTATTGAGTAATTTCAATCGCAGCATTGCACATGAAAAATCCTTCAATGCCATGGTGCTTTTCATGCAATTTGCAATGACTGGACTTTTTCTGGCAATGGATGGAATCGTATTTTATGTGTTCTGGGAAATGACATTGATTCCGATTTTCCTAATTCTTTTGTGGTTTGGTGCACCGGAACGAAAAGTAATTCTCACAAAGTTTTTTGTATATACGTTTGTTGGTTCTCTAGGAATGTTATTATCGCTAATTGCCTTGAGTAGCCTAACAGATGATTTCTCATACGAAAGTTTACTTGCCATAAAGCTTGTTCCTAAATCTGCATTTTGGATTATGAGTGGTTTTTTCCTCGCTTTTGCAATCAAGATTCCAGTTTTCCCATTTCATACTTGGCAACCAGATACGTACACCGTTGCACCAGTTGCAGGAACGATGTTATTATCTGCTCTAATGTTGAACATGGCGCTATTTGGAATGGTTAAATGGATGATTCCAATTGCTCCGGAAGCACTGAATCAAATGAAATTTTTAATTATTTCGCTCGGAATTATTGGTGTGGTTTACGCTGGTGTTATTGCGATTAAACAACAAGATATCAAGAGAATATTTGCCTATGCGTCAATTAGTCACGTAGGTTTAATAACTGCCGGAATCATGCTTTTCAATACCGAAGCACTTTCTGCTGTATTTCTGCAAATTGCTAACCATAGTTTAGTTGCAATCGGTTTGTTTTTGGCCGCTGGAATTTTGGAAAAGCGCTTAAATACTAGAGATTTAAGTACGATGGGCGGCATCGCGAAAGTAGCGCCTAAATTTGCATTTTGGTTTGCAGTGACTTCTTTTGCATCTATGGCAGTGCCGTTTACATCAGGTTTTATTGGAGAATTTTTACTGCTGAAAGAATTATTTTCTTACCATTGGATCGTTGGAATTTTAGCCGGATCAACGCTTGTATTTGGTGCAATCTATACCTTAAGAGCGTATCAATTAAGCATGTATGGAGCACCTAAAACTTCGGGTTTTGAAGATTTAAAGTGGAATGAATTAGTAGCATTTGTGCTTCTTTCAGCAGTAATAGTACTTCTTGGAATCTTTCCGCAAATTGTTTTAGATTTCGTTGGACCAAGTTTGGATAAAATAGTTACAACTATTCAAACCTCAAAAATTCAAATTAAATAATATGGATGCGTTAATTGTAGTTTTTCTAACAGGATTGATTTGCATGTTTATTGCAATGGCTAAAATGCCGGTCTACGTCCTAATTACCGCCGTTATTGGTTTGTTGCTTGCCATAGGATTACTGCTGTCTCAATGGTTTAATCCGCCTTTGCTTCAGGTAAATTATGAAGGACTCGAATTTACTAAAATTGGAATTCTATTTAGTTCTTTAGCACTCTTATTCACTTTTTTAATAATTATAGGAGGATATTCCTATTTTAAAAAGGAAGTGGAACACACGGGAGAATACATTTCGCTTTTACTTTTTTCATCGGTTGGTGCATTGTGTATGATTGCATTTACAGATCTATTCATGTTCTTTTTGGGCTTGGAAATTCTTTCTATTCCAATTTATGTTATGGTTGGTAGCAACAAAAAAGATTTGCTTTCCGCGGAAGCTTCTCTAAAATATTTCTTTACCGGTGCATTTTCAACGGGTGTTTTATTGTTCGGAATTGCTTGGGTTTATGGCGCAACTGGCTCTTTTCAATTGAAAGAAATTGAAGTTGCAATAAGCGAAGGATCTGCGAGCGGACCTCTTTTGTCGATTGGAATTTTAATGATTATGTCTGCTTCTTTGTTTAAAGTAAGTGCTGCGCCATTTCATTTCTGGAGTCCAGATGTTTACCAAGGAAGTCCAAATGCCGTAACCGGCTACATGGCATCCGTAATCAAATTGGTTGGAATGTTTGCCTTTCTAAAATTATTCACAGTTACATTTGGGGATATGTATTCTCTTTGGTCTGGCGCATTGTATGGATTGATTGTGCTAACCATGTTTGTTGGAAATCTTTCTGCTATTGGTCAAACCAAATTCAAAAGACTAATGGCTTATTCTAGTATTGCGCACGCTGGATATGCACTAATTGCGATAATGTCGCAAGAACCTGGAAGCGACTGGAATCTTTGGAACTATATGTTCAGCTATGGTTTTTCCATACTTACATTGATTACGATTTCAATTGTTTTGGACGATAAAGAGGATGAATTTTCAAGCTATAAAGGAATTGGTAGAAAAAATTCGTTTATAGGATTTATGTTGGTATTGAGTTTATTTTCACTTGCTGCTTTGCCACCAATGGCTGGATTCTTCGGGAAATTCATGGTTTTCTCTTCTGCCTTCAATGACTATCCAATGCTGGTGATTTTAGCAATTATCAATTCTGGAATTGGCGTATATTATTACCTGACGTTCGTTATTGCAGCCCTTTCCAAACAAGAAGACGATTCTCTTGTGCCAATTCTAAAGCCATCTATTCTGCAGTATATCGTTCTTCTGATATGTGCAATCGGTTTACTAACCGGAGGGTTTTTCGTTGTTTAATTGCCGTTAATTCAAAGCAAATTTCAACTTAAATAGAAAGCCATAGAAACGCAGTCCACTAATTTTAGTAGATGGATGG
>CAIYXD010000541.1 GCA_903930085.1 uncultured Flavobacteriia bacterium | reverse complement strand
GCAAGTACTTTCTCGATTTCCCACCATTCGTTTGGGCAGCAATTTCCGTTTGATATTGCCATAGATTCGATAGAAATACCCCAATTGGGTGGTTTACAATCTTATTCCGTCGCACAAGCAAATGGGAAATGGCTGATTATCGGAGGCAGATTGGATGGTTTACACCAACGCCAACCGTGGGCCTCTTTTGATCGCGCAGGAAACAATACACAATTAGTGGTAATCGATCCTATTTCCAAAGAAAAATGGACTGCACCGCTCACATCACTTTCCCAAAATTTACAAGAGCAACTTAGCGCTACGAATATGGCATTTTACCAAGTTGAGGATGATTTGTTTCTTGCTGGTGGCTATGGTTTCAGTGAACGTTCAGACGACCATAAAACGTTTCCTTTTTTAACAATTGTGACAGTTTCAGCTGTTATTGAGGCAATACAAAATGAAAGCCCGATTGATTCCTATTTCAAACAAATTTCGGATGAAAAAATGGCTGTGACAGGTGGGAAATTACAACAAATCGACGGGGTTTTTTATTTGGTTGGTGGACACCGATTTGATGGAAGATACAACCCCATGAATAACCCGACTTTCACGCAAACGTACACAAATGCCATTCGAAAATTTACGGTGGAAATGGGTGATACAGCAGATCGAATTGTACATGTTAAGGAAATATACTCGAGCAAATACTTACACCGACGTGATTTGAATGTTTTGCCACAAATATTACCAAATGGCAACCAAGGTTTGGTCGTTTTTTCAGGTGTTTTTCAAGAAGATGTTGATTTACCATACCTTACATCCGTAGTAATTGATTCGGATAGTTTTAATGTACAACCTGACTTTGCGCAATATTACAACCAGTATCATTGTGCCGCCATTTCCTTGTTTGATGCGGAACAAAATAACATGCACAATCTCTTTTTTGGAGGAATTTCTCAATACTACGATAGTTCGGGATTTATTGTTCAAGATAATGATGTACCGTTTGTGAAAACCATAGCGTGCGTTTCTCGCGATAAAAATGGTTGGATGCAAGAGTTTAAATTCCCTATTTCTATGCCGGCTTATTTAGGCGCTGCGTCTGAATTTATTGTTAATCCTACATTGCAAACTTTTTCGAACGGAACAATTCAATTAATTTCTTTCACGAGTGACACAACCCTTTTGGGCTATATTTATGGCGGAATACAAAGTTCTGCTGCAAACATTTTTTGGGTGAATACGGGTGTTGAAAGTAAAGCAAGTAACTTAATCTATCCTGTTTACTTAATTAAAAACGAAAGCGCTAAAACGAACCTGAACAGCCAAAGTTCCAATACGTTCCAGTTGCAAATTTACCCGAACCCAGTGGAAGATGAATTGTCGGTTTCTTTTACTGTTCCAACAGCTGGAAATGTGGAGATTACAGTTGAAAATTTAATGGGTGAAATAGCTTTTACACGCACGCTAAAAAATGTTTCTGCTGGAGAATACTTCCGTAAAATTCGCTTTAAGAACCTAAATCGAGGAGCAATCTATTACATTAAAGTAACGATCAATGGAAAAACCGTGACACAAAAAATGCTTGTTAACTAATCCTCTAATATCCCTGATTATGAAAGTTTTTATTCTTTTTTTAATCGTTTTTACAGTTTATTCAAACAGCCTTTCTCAGGAAGACACCACTAAAATTAGTGTAGATACAACAACTTACCGTATTCTGAAATTTGATGGTTCTGAATTTGTTGGGAAAATAATTTCACGAGACCCCCGAGAAATTTTGCTACAAACAAAAAGTCTAGGGCTAATTTATATTCCCCAGCATACAATTAAGGAAATTAGTGCGGTCCGCGCGGAGGATTTTAGTCCAAGTGGAGAATTTATCGGGGAAAATCTTTTTTCTACACGTTATTTCATCACAACGAATGGATTGCCGATAAAAAAAGGAGAACATTACGTGCAGTGGAATCTTTATGGTCCTGATTTTCAATTTGGCGTTGCCGAAAATTTTGGCGTTGGAATAATGACTTCCTGGATAGGAATGCCAATCATTGGAACTGCCAAATACTCGTTTAACTTGCGAAAAAAAACACATCTTGCCATTGGAACCTTGGCAGGAACGGGTTCTTGGGCTCTACCCGATTGGGGATTACTTCTGCCTTATGGCGCGTTAAGTGTAGGAGATAGAAAAAGCAACTTGACTTTTTCTGCTGGATACGGATTAATATTTTCCGAAGCAGAAAGTCAAGGAAGAGCTCTTACATCCATCGCTGGAATGACTAAAATCGGGAAAAAGTTAAGCCTTGTTTTTGATTCCTTTATCCTATTAGCTGGGAAAAGTGTCACAACCACAAGGACGGATTACATTTACAATCCAGTAACCATGATCAACGAACCGACTACCATAACGGAGGTGGACAAAAAACCTGGCATTGCTATATTAATTCCAGGAATTAGATTACACATTGACGACAACCGCGCATTTCAATTTGGTTTTGCGGGTGTTTATGCTGAAGGTGAATTTTTACCTTTGCCTTTACCAATGATTCAGTGGTATAGAAGGCTTTAATTTCAACTTTTTTAACTTTATTCTTGAAGTTTTTTAGAGCACATTCTAATCCTTTTTCTACTATTAGTTGGTTAAAAAGCGCTAAAACGAAATTTTGCAGCGAGAAAGAATAGAATTAAGGGCACATGGAAACCAAGAAAGTTTGCGCACCCCCTGAAATTTTCGTTTCTTTGCACCTTAATTTCAGAGTAATGTCTCACAAATCAGGTTTCGTAAATATTGTAGGTAGTCCAAATGTTGGTAAATCCACGCTAATGAATCGTTTAGT
>CAIYXD010000540.1 GCA_903930085.1 uncultured Flavobacteriia bacterium | reverse complement strand
AGAATCTAGTGATATTTCACTTTACCCTAATCCATGTGAAACCCAAGTGACAGTGTCCGTTGCTTCACAAATTTCAACAGAATTGAACTATACGCTGATCAGTCCGGAAGGAAAAGTGCTGGAAAATAAGCAAATGGCAGTTCAATCCGGAATGACGGCATTTACTTTGGATGTTTCGAATTACCCAAGTGGCATGTATATCTTACAATTTGATTTAAACGACAAGCGTTTTATTAAAAAACTTACGGTGCAGTAAAAAAAGAATAGGTCATAATAGTTTTAAAATTTGTCTAAGGTCTGTATAACTTAGCACAATTAAATTCTATTTTATTTCTAAATATAGTTGAAAAAAAGAGGATTTTAAATCTCTTTTTGCATTTATTGAGCGAAATGTCTGAATTATTGAGTTTTTGAACGAGTTAAATCCCATCAAAAACAAACAAAATTCTACAATCAACAACATCAGGAATACGGGTTACAAAGCGGACACTCAAAATGAATTTATTCAATCCGTAGAATCCATACTTTACTTGAAATAACAGCATAAGTTGATTTTACCGCCTTAGCCTCCTCTAAATCTTTTGTATAGAATACATAAATATTTCTATTAGGTGGATTTTTACGTTGAAGAAATTTAGCATTTGTATAACCCGCTTCGATTACAGAATTCTTAAATTTAATTGCATTTTGCGGAACACCAAACGTTCCTACAACAATATAGTACCCATTTTCAATTGGATTTCCTTCCTCATCTGTAAATAAATCTCGGCTTTCTGTTCTAACTTTTTCATCTTTTGTACCATCCGTTTTATTATTAGTTTTAGAATCTTGTGGCACTTTTGTTTTAGATCCCTGCGTTAAAGAAATATCTTTAATCATTGCATTAGCCTTATTTATGGAATCATTTAAGATTTCTTGTTTCTCTATAGTTTGTGCTAGTTGTTTTTCCAATTCTATTATATTTTTATTTGACACTTGCGAAAGGCTATCATATCGTGCTTGATTTTTGAGCTGCGAATCTTCCAATTCTGCAATTCGTGTTTCAATTTCAATTATTCTCTTCAACTGTTCATCGCTATTGTTTTTGAATTGGTAACCTAATATAAATTCATTTGCACCTTTTGTAAAGTTTTGTAGTTGTCCGATTCCAAAATCATGCGCATAACCGAAAGTGAGATTTTTAAAACGAACTCCTGCGCTAACTGCAAGCGCATAGTTACTGTGGTAAGAAATCCCTAACCAACCTATTTTCTTTGCATCTAATACAAGATTTGCATCCCACTGAAATGGTGCTCCTTTTACTGCGCGAACCATCATCATTGGATAAATAACAACATCTTTTGAATTATTAAGATAAAAATTATATTTTACTGTCGAGCGTAAATGTCTCAAGGAAGATAATCTAAAATCTTCCCCACTAGAATTTAAATAAAGTTCTGAATTAGAAATTAAATTTGGCACTGCGAAACCAAGTTCGAAATTTTTCAATTTATAAAACAAACCGAAATCTGATGTAAAACCTGTTCTACTTCTGCTACTTTCCGCAATTATCAAATCTCCCTGATCTTTAAATGTTGCCTTATCAAAATCTACTCGATTATTTTGAATACCAACCCCGATTCCAAATCTCAATGAATGATCTTCCCCAAATTTCACTCCATAAGAATAAGAAATAAGCATACTATTTCGAGTCAAAATATCAGTAACATCTGTTGTCATAACCATTCCCAAACCAATTTTATCCTTCTTGATACTTCCATCAATTGAAAAATAAGATGTCAACGGACCACCAGGAACTCCAGCGAATTGGCTTCTGTGAGAAAGGAATGCTTGCATATTTCCTGAATTTCCTGCCATTGCAGGATTTATTACAAACATATTTGCATAATACTGACTTCCCAATGGCACTTGTTGTGCATATGAAAATTTTGTTACACATAGCAGAATTAGTATTATAATTTTATTTGAGCTCATTTCAAGCATTTTAATATGTTATTTTATATTTCGCAAAATTGTTACTGCTCCTTTGTAGGTAACATCGCTGTTGGCAAATCTTATCCAATAATAATAAGTAGCTTCTGGAAGTGGATTTCCCTTGAAGCTACCATCCCAATTATTGGTGTAATTATCCGAACTAAAAACTTCTTGTCCCTCTCTATTGATAATAGTAACAGCTGTATTTGGTAATAAAATTAATTCAGGTATATCCCAAGTTTCGTTTAAATCATCACCATTTGGAGTAAATAAACTAGGAATATTGAAATTAATATCCGGAATAACAGTGATTTCTATCGTATCAATGTCAATACATCCAAAAATATCGTAAACTGTTAAAATATACTCCGCTGATTGCGTGGGACTCGCTAAAGGATTGGAAATGCCATTTTCACTCAATCCAGTGGAAGGCGACCATATCCAAGTGGTTATTGCAACTCCTTGTGCATTCAATTCTATGGATTGTCCAAGACTGATAGTAACATCCTCTCCTGCAAATGAAGTGATTTCTGGATTTATTCCAACTGAATCAACTGTTATCGTAAAGATTGCTGTATCAATCAAAGGATAAATACAATCCATTCCAGAACTAACTTCTAAGTATATCGAAACTATAGTTCCCGTATCTTCAATAACAGATGTATATACGGGTGATAATGAATTCGTATTAGATAAAGTTCCAAATCCGTTAACCGACCATTGGAAATCTCCATTTTGAACGAGTGCTCCAGTAACAACAGCATCAATATCGATTGCACAAATATGAGTGCTACCACCTAGGAATGCCATTGGATTGGGACGAACTGTAATTGGATAAACACCAACAAGTGAGTCAGGAGAACATACATTATTGCTTGTTAATACGAAGGTTAAATTAACAATACTTCCAGCATCACTTGAATCTGCAATGTAGATTGGATTATTCATATCGGTCAAGTTGAGCTGACCATTACCTGAACTTATCCAACTAGTAATACTTCCATTCAATATGGAAACAGTAGTAACATTAACAGTATCGTTTGAACAGATGAAGGCACTTCCGATGGATATAATTTCCGGAATAGGATCTGCGGAAACAACCACCACTGCGGCAGTATCCGAACAAGCCCCAGCGAAAACTATTCGACGGAAATAATTGAACGGATCGTTTGCATTCATTGTTGAAGTGTAATTT
>CAIYXD010000539.1 GCA_903930085.1 uncultured Flavobacteriia bacterium | reverse complement strand
GTTGATGTTGCTCGGTCTCGTCGCCAAGAACGCCATTTTGATTGTGGATTTCACGAACCATTTGAAAGCACAAGGAAAATCTGTTTATAACGCATTGCTCGAGTCAGTTCGTGAGCGTATGCGTCCAATCTTGATGACGACAATTGCAATGGTTGTTGGTATGATTCCAATTGCAACAGCAACCGGTTCTGGAGCAGAATGGAAAAATGGACTTGCGTGGATTTTGATTGGTGGATTGACAAGTTCAATGTTCTTAACAATCATTGTTGTGCCGATGATGTACTACACAGTCGATCGAATTCAAGCGAAAGTCTCAAGAAAAAAAGCAAAAGAGTTGCATTTCGAGGATGAGGATGACGATCAAAAAACAAATGATGTTGACTTATTAGACAACTAAAAATAAAAAAAGCCATTGGTCAATAACCAATGGCTTTTTTGTTTAATATCAATTTCTACACGCGGTGATAATCTGCTTGCCAATCTGTTACAGCCAACTTAATTTCTTTACTTGATAATTTTTCGGCTATTGCACGTTCCATCAAGGGAAGTAATTCAGCATCACCAGCAAAACGCAAAGCGATAATTTGACTCATTTTTAATTGCTTTTCCTTTGCAGAAAAGGACGTTCCTGTCATTTCAAAATAGCGTTGACGCATTTCCAAGCGAATGATACGATCTTGGTTTTTAATCGCATAAACGCGCGCAATGAACACTGTCAATATTAATATGGTTGAAGCTATTAAAGTTATAATTCGATAGCTTAAATCTGCCGAACAATCAAAAGCAAAAATGATAGACCAAACAAAAAAGATGGAAGCTAATGGAGTTAACACAAAATGATGGGCAGGATTTAGGCGAAGGTGATTTTTGTAATTTTGCATAATCGTTTTATTAATTGGAATTTTTAATTGTCTAAAAATAATCAAAATTCAAGCTTCACTCTCAAAAATTCAAGCGCATCCAAGGTTTCGTCTTTACTAGAAACAGAAAATCGAATTCCTTTTCCTTCCGCATATTTTTTTGCATTCATTAATTCCTTAATCAAACTTGGATTGATCGTAGATTTTTTCACTTCCTCAATTGCTTTTTCACCAAAAACAAAGGCTACTTTGAAGAAACCATCGCGCGGTAATAAATAGATCAACACGCGTTTTTTGTGACTGATTCGATAACTCCAACCAAACTTTTTACCTCCAAAATGCCACCCTTCAGTTTCAACTTTTCCACTTTTCAATGCGGCATCGCGCAACGTTTCCCAATAACGGTAGTTTTCACCCAAGGCTTCTGTTAATTGAATATCTGTTGGACAATAAGTTGAATCAAGAAAAATGGAGTGCGGCATAAATGAAAAATTGTTCAAGCGAATCTAAGGAAAGATAGAATACATACAATGGTTTTTATGCGTTGAAATATCTTCTATTAAATACAACTGTGATTCTCTCCTAGAAAAATAAAAATCCTTAACTTCGCACACAACATTTTTATTGTTAGAAGATATGAATTACGACATTATAGTTATTGGTAGTGGTCCTGGTGGATATGTTACTGCCATTCGCGCT
>CAIYXD010000538.1 GCA_903930085.1 uncultured Flavobacteriia bacterium | reverse complement strand
TAAACGCGTTTGAAATTGATGTGTCGGCGTTATTTTTAACGGATCCATGGAGACTGTAAAAATATAATTTGGCTGAATTGTAAGCTTTCTAAATGAATATTCCAGTCGAAGCGCAATTTGTTGAAAACGAATGGAGCTAAGTGTATCGTTTCGCCATGTATCTTGAATAAAAAAGTAATTATTCTTCAGTTGGGTAAACGAATAGGATGCAAGTAAAGAAATTCCTGCAATGGAGCTTTTAACAGAAACAACTGGTTGAAAACGAATTTGTTTGTCTGGATTTTGCAAATTACTTGCATAATTATTTCCCACCGCATACCGCTGGTAATAATCCGGCAACTTATTCTCATAAAGGACGGAGCCCGTAAACTTAAATGTATTGATTTTGTAATTTGCAGATAGTAAATGAACGCTTTCATTTTGCGCACCGACAAGATTCCATTCGGAGAAAGCGCGAACGGATATATCATTTCGTTTGTAGGTATAATTGGCAACCATATTAAGTTCAACCGTATCCCGATAAATTCCTAAATTCTGAAAATTCCAAAATCGAAGCGTGGATCCAAGCGTTAAAAAATGAAAGTCGTTTTTCCAAAAAGCACCTACTCCATTGGCAATTTGCGACCATTGGTGCTGATCATTCGTAATCAAACTGTCTTTGTTAATAGAAGCATACAAAAGGAAAAGAGAATCCGATTCTTCCGTGTAGGAAAACTTTTTGATTTTTAATTCGTGCTGCGTAAATAAACCAGCTGCATTCGTTGAATCTTTTAGAAAATCAAAATAGTTTGTAAACGAAAGCCGTGTCCTTCGTGTTGCTAATTTTGCATTTTCCTTTCGAACAGGAAGAAAGATCAAATCAAAATTATCGGCTAAAGAATCTAGCAGAAGACCATCATTTTGCTCAGCATCGGAAGATTCATAAGCGCCTTTTAATTCAAACGAATAAATTTTCCCCGTTTTATTTAATTGAAGCTGCAAATCATTGTGGGAAAATTCGCTATTTCTTAGAAAACCGGAAGATCGGTATTTTGTGTAATCTAGATTCAGTAAAACATTATGCTTAAATGCTTGTTCGTAGGTGGCTGTAACAAACTGAGTTCCTTTTCCTCCAAAGGAATAGGCGAAACCAAGATGCGGCAATCCAGTGTAGCGCATTTTCTTCCAATCACTAAAACCGTAAAACTGCTGTCCGCCATTGAATTTGATTAATTCATTCGATCCAAGAGTATTTTCCAGTCGATTCCAGCTTCCTCCAACAAATGTCGAAGAAGGCATTCCAATGATCAAATCGATAGAATCCAATTTTCCGCCCGTTTCGTGAAACATTTTAAGGGAATCAACAGAAAAAAGGGAACGAAACGTTTGTGCGTTTGAAGAAACGCTATAGAAAAGAGAAATACACACTATAAAAAAGCGCATGGCTAAAAAAAAGTAAATGTATAAAAAAAGGGGCAAAAGCCCCTAATATTGTTTTTACAGCAAGAATCGCTTATAACTTGTTTAAAGCAACTTGTAAACCAGATTTCAAGTTTGCAGCTTTGTTTTTGTGGATAACATTTCTTTTTGCTAATTTATCCAACATAGCTACAACACTTGGAAACAATGTTTCCGCTTCTTTTTTATCAGTTACTGCACGTAGTCTACGAACCGCATTACGTGTTGTTTTATGCTGATACTTGTTACGAAGTTTTTTAGCTTCGTTCGATCTGATTCTCTTTTGTGCTGACTTATGATTCGCCATTTTGTTTTATTTTGTTAAAAAAAATTTTATAATTGCCAGTAGCCCATAGGAGAATCGAACTCCTGTTACCAGGATGAAAACCTGGCGTCCTAACCACTAGACGAATGGGCCAAATTAATTAAAATTTGGTACTTTGTAGCCCATAGGAGAATCGAACTCCTGTTACCAGGATGAAAACCTGGCGTCCTAACCACTAGACGAATGGGCCGTATATCAATTTCCCGCGTTAATTTGGGAGTGCAAATATAGAGTGAAATTCTTTAATAGCAAACGTTACGGCTCTTTTTTTTAAAAAAAATCATTGTCATCGCTTTTCATTTTGAAACCAAGGCGTTTACCTGTTTGAAGTTGCAGGCTATCACTGATTAATTGAATCTCTCCAACAGAAAGCTCCGAAACGAAGTCAAATGGCGGTACAAGCAAATCGAACTGCAAAGCAAACGCAAAAGTTGACTGAACAATTGCACGAATCATTTCGTCGGTTAAAACCGTATTTTCAAGATCTCTGAATAAAAACCCCAACTGACCCTGGCCTTCCATCATGATGTGTCGATCTTTATTGATAAACATTCTACCAATCAAATAGCCAGAATCATTTACACGATTTTGAAGAAACGATTCAGCAAGAAAATTATATACATAAATAACACCGAAATAGCCACGATTATCTTCCTCTTTCAAGTATTTCGTTCCCCAAAGTGGATTCTCATCCGGCAAACGGAAAACATTCGTATG
>CAIYXD010000537.1 GCA_903930085.1 uncultured Flavobacteriia bacterium | reverse complement strand
TTCCGAGCGCTTTGATAGCATTAAATTTACGGTCATTTAAATAATCTTCCAACCCTTTTATCATGCCATAAAAGGATACTTCTGCGGTATTTGGGATAAAGGAAAAAACAGAATTATCCAAATCGTGATCAATTGCATCTAGAACTTGCGGAACAATATTTTTACCTAATAACTTTCGTTCGTTATAAATTTCAATATCATTTCCACGAGAGAAATAAATGCGTTCGAAGGAACATTTTAAAGGTTCTTTTGGCTCATTAATCTTCGTTTCAGAAACTTGCCCATTTTTTTTGATAATCAAGGCATGACCTGGTGTAAGTTCTTTAATTTGTTCGCTTTTTAGATTAAAAGCAGTTTGAATAACAGGTCTTTCAGAAGCGACAACGCAAACTTCATCGTCTTCATACCAATATGTTGGACGAATTCCAGATGGATCTCTCAAGACAAACGCGTCTCCATGTCCAAATAATCCAGCCATTGCGTAGCCACCATCCCAATCTTCAGAAGCGCGTTTCAAAATTCTTTCAATATCGATTTTCTCAGCAATTTTACCGTAAATGTCAATATTAGAATAGCCTTGCGCTTTTAATTGCGCATATAGTTCTTCGTTTTCTTCGTCTAAAAAGTGACCTATTTTTTCTAAAACAGTAACCGTATCCGATTTTTCTTTTGGATGCTGGCCAATATTTACCAAAACATCAAACAGCTCATCCACGTTTGTCAGGTTGAAATTTCCTGCAACAACAAGATTTCGTGTTAACCAATTGTTTTGGCGCAAAAATGGGTGGCAATTTTCAATGGAATTTCTTCCAAATGTTCCATAACGCAAGTGACCAAGAAATAATTCACCGGTAAAACCTGCATTTTTCTTCAAGTAGTCAACATCTTTGAGCAAAGCAGGATTTTGCTCCTCAATTTCTAGAAAACGTTCATTTATATGGTCGAAAATATCCTGAAGTGGCTTACTATCGATAGATCGGTGTCTGGAAATATAGCGTTCACCCGGCTGCATGTCCAACTTGATGTTCGCAACACCAGCGCCGTCTTGCCCTCGGTTGTGCTGTTTTTCCATCAATAAATGCAACTTGTTTAAACCATAAAAGGCCGTTCCATATTTGTCCAGATAAAACTGTAGAGGTTTTTTTAATCGAAGAAGTGCAATACCGCACTCGTGTTTTATTGCATCGCTCATTTGCCTGATTGGTGATTTGAGTTGCAAATTTACGCTTTTAATCAAAGGTAAAAAAGGTAAAAATTGAATATTTTTTTTTTCGACCAAAGGCAACTGAATTACAGATTCTATAGTTTTCTTTAGTAAAGAATGTAATATCTGACTTTTTTAATGATTCCCAGTCATTCAGATGTTTACTTTTTGTTGTAAATTCGATGTCAAGTATGAGATTGTTAGCCGTATTTAGTGTGTTTTTCATTACATCCTTTGAGATTTTTTCTCAAGTGGTTTGGATGCACCCAAATCAGGGGCAATGGGACAATAGAATCAGCTATAAAATTGATTTGGACCTTGGTGAAATGTATCTGGAAAAAACGGGATTCACCTATTTTTTGCACACGGCAAAATCCCGACACGCGCACGACAAGGAAACGGAACATACTGAAAATGCTGCCTTGGATTTTCAAGCGCATGTCATACGATCGGAATTCATTGGTGCAAATACAAATGCAATTATACAGGAGAATAACGCTTCTGATTTTTACCGCAATTACTATATTGGGAACGATTCATCCAAATGGAAAGCACATGTGAAAAGCTTCTCATTACTTGAATATATGGATTACTATCCAGGTATAAGTTTGATTCTAGATGGCTCTAATCAAAAACTTAAGTATTCATTCGCTTTAAAGCCAGGATCGGATGCTACAAAAATTAAATACACTATAACTGGAGCAAATAATTCCTTTATTGATGAAGAAGGGCAGTTGCACCATGAGAACCGTTTTGGTAAAATTAGTGAGTCTGCTCCAATCGCCTGGACTGAAAAGGAAGGAAAAAAAACGAAAGTTGCAGTAGAATATCGCTTGTTGGATGGCGTCGTTTCTTTTCATTTTCCGAATGGATACGATACAACTGCAAATTTAATTATTGATCCATATTTGGTTTTTTCAACTTTTACTGGTTCTACCGCGGATAATTGGGGTTTTACTGCTGCTCCAGATCCAGACGGTAATGTATTTGCTGGCGGAATCGTATTTTCGGGCGGTTATCCAACTACAACCGGTGCATTTGATGGCGCTTACAATATTGGAACGGAATCCGGATATAACGTAGATGTTGGTATCACAAAATTCAATTCAACCGGAACAACTTTGCTCTATTCAACTTACTTGGGTGGAAACGGTAATGAAACGCCAAATAGTATTATTTGTGCGCCATCAGGTGATTTATACGTTTTTGGCGTCACATCTTCTGTGAATTTTCCAATGGGCCCGTCACCGTATGATAATTCATTCAATGGCGGACCTACAGTCGTAGAGAATAATATTGGTTTTTCAGGTTCAGATATTTATATCGCAAGACTGAATCCAAATGGAACAGCACTTTTATCCTCAACTTTTGTAGGAGGAAGCGGAACAGATGGCCTTAATTCTTCAAGTTTGCATTACAACTACGGTGATCAGTTTCGTGGGGAAATAAGTTTGGATTCGATTGGAAATATTTATGTCGCTTCCTCGACCCAATCTGCTAATTTCCCAGTTTTATTAGGAAGTCAAAATGCCTTGAGCGGCTC
>CAIYXD010000536.1 GCA_903930085.1 uncultured Flavobacteriia bacterium | reverse complement strand
TGTAAATCCCAATATTCTAAACTTTGCAACTCGTAGATGGAAATGAATTTCCCGAAAAGTTTTCGGTGCAACAAAAGGTCGTTAATCTGCACGGCGGAGAGCAAATTCAAATCTTCCAGATTCATTGCTGTGGCGCCATTCAAGTTTAGCGGGTTATCGAAATAGTAATTCAGGTATTCGATGACATTGGTTAAATCAATCTCCTCCGTTTCTAATTGTTCGGCAATAAATTCGATGCGCTGCTGGATTATTTCACTCCGTTGCTGCGCAAACAAACTATTTCCCGAAAAAAGGAAAGCAAGTAGTAGTATATTTCTGTAAAAACCCAAATTACTTTCGACTGTAGGTGAAAGAAATATGCGGTGACCAACCTAATACTTGGTGGTAGGAACTACCAATATCGCACTGAAATTGTTTGAATTTATACCCAAAACCAAAGGAAAGTTCTATCGGCTGTGTTGCCAAACCAGCTCTAAAATAAAAATTGTCGCGCAGTTGGTAATCCATTCCTGCTTTGACACGCAACGCAAAATTGACATTTTTCTCCACTTCTGCGGTAACCAATACTTTTTTCGAAAATGTATAGCTGGTTCCTAAACGCATGAGGGTTGTAAAGCGTTCGTCTTTAAAATCTGCCAGTTTCGCACGACCAAGATTAAAAATACTGAATCCAATTTTCCAATCCTCCGTTAGTTTTGCTAAAAATCCAAGTTCTGCCGTAACCGTATTTCGAGAGCCATAATTATCCGGTAATTTTATTCCTTGGTAATTCAATTGCACACCAGCCGAAAATTTTTCGCTTAATTGCAAACTATACCCTGCGCCTATACGTTGCGTTCGGTATAAATTAAACCCAGTAAGTTGCGCTCCAACCGAAAAAACGCCGGTTTTCAGAGGTTGAACATACACAAAACCTTGCGATTGCAGTTCTTTCAGTAAAAAACGATTTTCATACGAAACGGCAAAGGTTTGTTGTTTAACTTCCGCCAAAGCACCAGGATTATGGTGAAAAGCCCAAGCATCAGAAAGCGCTACAGTTGCATTTGCCATAGAATTGGAACGACCTCCCATCGGCAGCCATCCCTGCGCAATAGAAGCCAATGGCAGAAATAATAGTAGACTGATGATTCGTTTTAGCATGTGTTAAAAATACGCATTTGAACAATTCGTGCAGCAAACTTTTAAAATTTGGTGCGTTGATTTATCCACAAAATTTGAGGGATTTATAAAAATAGGAAATATCCATGTTAAACGAAGATTATATTTCACCGATCCTTTTCAGGTGAAACGGCAGAATATTCCTCTTCCGTTGCCAACAAAAAAGGGACTTCCAATTCCAGCATATCTTTGATACGGAGCATTTCAGGATATTTATCTGCAACAGTTTTAAAGGACATTCTTTTCTCTCCCATGAGCACTATTTCTTCAAACGTTCGCTCATCCACGATTTTATAGAAAGTCTTTCCATTGGAAAGTTTCCGGTATTGCGGAAAGTGCGTATTTTTATCCATCATAAAGCGAAAATAAGGATGTTTGCAAATAAAACGCACGAAAAAGGGCACGAATTACTGTTAATCGGAAAATATACCGAAGCAATTGCATTGTTTACCGATGCTTTGGAAATAGATCCAAACCATCCGGATATTTATTCCGACCGCGGTGTTGCTTACCTTCATTTGAAAAACGAGCAAAAGTGCATGGAAGATTTGGATACAGCCTTGACTTTGCAACCGGAGTATTCGTTTCGATTTGCCTCTCGCGCTTATGCAAAAGATTTTTTTGGAAATACAAAAGCAGCAATTGAAGATTATGAAAAAGCTGTGGCCTTAGATCCTGAAGATGCCGTTGCACATAATAATCTTGGCTTATTATTAGAGAAGTTAGGATTCCAGAAACAAGCACAAGAAAATTTCATACGCGCAGATGCCTTGTCGAAGCAGGAAAAAAAGTTGTTTGATCTTATAAATGAAATAGAAGATAATGAAAAAGAATCTTCGTCTGAAATTTCCAATGCTGAAGAAATTGAAATGAAAAACTCCAGCCCAATGGAAGCATC
>CAIYXD010000535.1 GCA_903930085.1 uncultured Flavobacteriia bacterium | reverse complement strand
GGCATTTGTCCGGCTGTTGGTGAAATATCAGCAGAGCTATTTTTTTGCTCCATTAAATTTTTCCATTCGCCATTCGCATCTAAATTACGGGTAGAATAATGTCCGCCCATTTGTCTTCCTGCAGATTGTGGCTCCGCGGTGACATCCGTAAAGCCGTATAATCCTGCAAAATACTGCTGTACAGTCAATTGGTCAATTGCCATCATTAAGGTTTGATCCCGGTAATAACCGGAACGAAAATCACCATTTTGGAACTGTTTGGCTAGTGCAATTTGAGCTAATTCCTTTCCATCGCCAAAAATACCGAATTTTGCTTTTCCGGTTAAAACTTCCTTTCTTCCCAATAAAGATGCTTCACGGGAAAGACATGCTAAACGGTAATCGTTTAGAACTTCCGTTTTAAAAGATTGAAAATCTAATGATTCTGCAGTTTTTTGGATCGATTCTTTTGCCATAGCTCATTTTTAACAGAGCCAAAGATAGTAAAAAAATGAGAAAAAATCCTTGATTATAGAAGTCTTAGCGACTTTGAGAAATTACCTCATTTGAAATATAACTTTCGCTTTCTGACGAAGGCTTTTTGTATCTTTGCAACATGAAACTGAATGAATTTTACAAGAAGTATTTTCCTTATTTTGTGGATATTTGGCAATACCTTGTCATTATTCTGATTTTTATCTTAGCAGCGCTTTTCATACTTTAAACATCAGATCGGTTTTTTCAAGCGCTCTGATCCCAATTTAGTATCGAACTGAGGTTTTAAGTTCCACTGGAAATTTTGTACATTCGTTGAAATTATTTTTTATGAAACGCATACTGTTAATTATTCTCGCATTTTATCCAATCCTTGGTTTTACGCAGGTGAATTTGGATTCCGTTTCACACGTTAATTTCCAAGTTTTACACGATACGTATTTAAACGATGTTTGGGGATATGTGGATGAAACTGGAATCGAATATGCGCTGGTTGGCGCTCGAAAAGGGACTTCAGTTGTGAGTCTCGCAACGCCAGAAAATCCAGTGGAAGTTTTTTGGGAACCAGGAATGGAATCCATTTGGCGCGATTTGAAAACGTGGCAAAATCATGCATACATAACCACAGAAGCTGAAAACGGATTGTTGATCCTAGATCTTTCTCCCTTACCAGGATCAAATGCTATTGTGGCAAATTACTACAATGGACCTGTAGGTTCTGAATGGTCTAGCGCACACAATTTATATATCGATTCGAGCGGTTACGCATATATTTTTGGTGCAAACAGAGGAAATGGCGGCGTGATTATTTTGGATGTTCACACCGATCCTGCGAATCCAGCAGAAATTGGAACGTTTGATAATTGGTATGTGCACGACGGATATGTTCGAAATGACACAATGTTTTTAGCACATATTTCAGACGGATTTTTAAGTATGGTAGATGTTACCGATCGAACAAATCCAATTCTGCTAGGCACAAAAACAACCCCTTCTAATTTTACGCACAATATTTGGCCAACAAACGATGGAAATGTTGCCTTCACAACGGATGAAGTTTCTGGTGGCTATTTGGGCTCCTATGATGTTTCTGATCCATTGAATATTATTGAATTGGATAGAATCCAAAGTTCACCTGGACAAGGTGTTATTCCGCACAATGTGCATGTGGATGGAAATTTTCTGATTACCAGTTATTACTCAGATGGTGTTACGGTGCACGATATTACACATCCGAACAACATGATTTTGGTTGGACAATACGACACCTATCCAGCGCAAACAACTAGTTACGATGGCTGCTGGGGCGCTTACCCATTTTTACCTTCTGGATTAATTTTAGGTGCGGATATTACAGAAGGACTTTTTATTCTAAATCCGAATTATGTTCAAGCTGCATATTTAGAAGGTTTAATTACTGATGCCGCTTCTTTAAATCCATTACCAGGCGTAAAAGTAACTATCAACGGACACGACCAATCCGATTATTCCATAAGTAATGGAGATTATGCAACTGGAATTTTAGCTGGCGGAAGTTATTCGGTTACCTATTCAAAAGTTGGCTATTTTTCGCAAACTATTTCGGTTTCATTGGTGAATAGCGTTGTAACTATTCAGGATGTTCAACTAATTCCTATCCCACCATTTAATGTAACGGTAAATGTTGTTGAGTTTGGAACTGGTGCACCAATTTCCAATGCGCAGATTTTGCTAGCAGTTCCTTTAATTGATCATTTGGGAAATACAAATGGAATCGGGCAGGAGGATTTTGTGCTTTTTTACCAAGAAAATTATTTTATTACCGTTGGAAAGTGGGGGTATTTCACCAAGTGCTTTGACCAGGTTTTAGATCAGAATACCGGACAAATTACCGTTATTTTAGAAAAAGGATACCAAGATGAATTTACATTTGATTTCGGCTGGACAACCTCCGGAACAGCAGTTACAGGAAGTTGGGAGCGTGGAAAACCAAACGGTTCAAGCAGTGGAAGCGCACCTTCCATCGATTCCGATTTGGATTGTGGAGTCAATTGTTTTGTAACCGGAAACGATATGGCGCAACATCCGGATTCCGACGATGTAGATGGCGGATTTACGCTGTTAACGTCGCCAACAATGGATCTTACTAGTTATTCTGACCCGCATTTGTTCTACCGAAGATGGTTTTATTGCGAACATGGTGCGCCACCAAATGATACGCTTAAAGTTGCCGTTTCAAATGGATTTACTACGGTTGTACTAGATGAAATTGGTGCTTTCGGTCCGCAGTTTTACCAATGGGTACCGCGATCTTTTCGTTTATCCGATTACTTAACCATTACCAATTCCATGCAGGTGTTGTATCTGGTTTCCGATTTTGATCCGGATGTAAACATTACAGAAGCTGGTGTTGATTATTTTCTTGTGACAAATACAGATGTGCTGGATATTGCAGAAGAAAACAAGGACGATTTTCAAGTTTTTCCAAATCCTTTTGCAACTGTATTCACCATTCAAAATGCTGAAATTGGTGCACATCTGACTGTTTTTAATGCACAGGGAGTTTCTGTCCATGAGCAAGAAGTAAAAACAAAATCTGTGCAATTGGAATTGCCGCACGTTCCCTCTGGCTTGTATTTCATAAAAATAAATAACCAGGTTAAAAAAATCATGAAGCACTAATTACTTTCTTCAAAAGAAGAAATTAGCAGTTTATGACTTTTAGTATATTTGTAGAATTACCTTAATAATCTAATTTGGAAAGTAAAATTGATATATCCGTAGTAGTTCCCTTGTATAACGAGGTGGATTCCCTTCCAGAATTACATGCATGGATTAATCGTGTGATGAAGGAGAATCAGTTTTCCTATGAAGTTATTTTTGTGGACGATGGAAGCAAAGACGGTTCTTGGGATGTTGTGGAGGAATTGCATCAAAACGATCCGAATGTCAAAGGAATAAAGTTTCAGCGCAATTATGGAAAATCTGCAGCGTTGCAAAAAGGATTCGAAGCAGCAATAGGAAACGTTGTAATCACGATGGATGCCGATCTGCAAGATTCGCCCGATGAAATTCCAGGATTGTACAAAATGATCATGGAGGAAGATTACGACGTCGTTTCCGGTTGGAAGAAAAAGCGCTTTGATCCTCTCACAAAAACTATCCCAACAAAAATCTATAATTGGGCAGCTAGAAGATTAACAGGTATTTATTTACACGATTTTAATTGTGGCTTAAAAGCATATAAACTTTCCGTTGTAAAAAGCATAGAAATCTATGGCGACATGCACCGCTATATTCCACCATTAGCAAAATTTGCAGGTTTCTCTAAAATTGGAGAAAAAGTGGTGCAACACCAAGCGCGAAAATACGGAACAACAAAATTTGGATTAAACCGATTTTTAAATGGCCCTCTGGATTTATTGTCCGTTGTTTTCATGGGGAAATT
>CAIYXD010000534.1 GCA_903930085.1 uncultured Flavobacteriia bacterium | reverse complement strand
GCGCCCAATGCAAAAACGGATATTTTCTGCGACTTATCAAACTTGTTGAGCAATAATTCTCCTTCATAAAAAGGCTTCTTTTTATTTTCTAGTCCAAAATCAGAAGCGCCTGAAATTTTTCCGAAATAGCCTTTCTTTGCATCATCTTTGAGTTTCAGATTGAGAACCTGAATCGTTTCCTCCTCGCCTTCTTTTGCGTTTTCGTTTTTCTTTTCGTAAACCTGCACCGATTCCACTCCTTTTGCGCCAAGATTTTTTGTTGCAATTGTTGGATCCGAGCCAAAGAATTCATCGCCATCCACTAAAACTTGTCCAATTTCTTTTCCTTGGGAAGTGATTTTACCTTCTTTGTCGACTTTCAGTCCGGGTAATTTCTTGAGTAAATCCTCTACTACAGCGTTTTCATTAACTTTAAAAGAATCGGCAACATAGACAAGTGTATCGCCTTTGAAATAAATTGGATTTTTATTGGCGTAAATAACTACCTCTTCAATATTTTGGAGTTTTGCAGGCATTTTCACCACTGGTATGTCGATGAAAAAATTGTCCTTGTTGCCAAAAATATAGTATGTTTTATCGTCAAAGTTCGGGTGAGCAATTACAAGTGAAAAGGTGTCTGCTTTGAAATTTGTCAAGTTAAATTCCCCTTTGTTATTTGTTCTGGTAAAAGAAAGCAACAGAGAATCCCTCACTCGAACGGCCATAACCATCGCTTGTGGCAACGCTCTTGTTCCAGTCGTATCGAAAACTGTTCCCGTAACTTTCATGTTTTGAGCATTCAAGGAAAAATTGCACACTAGAAAGAAGAGAACAAATAAGGTAGAACTAATTTTTTTCATAGGGTAATGTGTTGATTTAAATTGGTTTCACACATCAAAGAAACTTAAAAATTTCGATGTTTCCTGAATAAATGAATTCCAATACAAGTATAAACATTGCTTCCCAACATTTGTTCTTAAAAATGTTCAACGGCTGTATTTTCGGCTTATTGGCAAAAAATAATGGTGTATAAAAAGGAAAGTAGGATCTTTTTTAAGAAATAATCCGTGGTTTTTACAGTCGCTTAATTTATCTTTAATGAAAGTAGAACTTGAAATTTCAGTCCGCGTTCGTCTTCCATTACTTCGTGTGTCACAGTCAATGGTTTGCCAATCATAGCCTTTTCATTGTTCAGCAGTTTTCTAACATCCCCTTCACTGTATTGAACTCCTAGCGACGATGCAAAACCATTTTCAGTATTTTCTCCAACCAAAACATAATTCAATGTTCCATCGGAAACAAATCCTTGAAAAGTCGTTTCAAACTCTTTTTCTTTGTTCAGTACCCGCATTGCTTTTGCTATTGAACACACTTTTGGAGAAACAGCGTTAAAAACTGCTTCTTCGAGATCTTCTTCGTACTCGGTAATTCGTTCCTTAGCGTAAATTGGATTTTCTTTTGCATCATAATACGTGATGATTTCCACAAATGTTGGTTCTTTTCGCTGGTTGTCAAAGAAAACCTGTTTTGTCGCGATTTTTTTTCCTTCTTCGATGTAGAAAATGTTTCTACCATAATTTCCGGAGGGAACATCTGAGAAAATTTCTTCGATCTTTACCTCGCTATCTGCCTTATTCAAATAGGCGATTACTTCGATTGTTGAGCCTTCATTGTTATTGTAAGAAAGGCTATTCAGGAAGGAAAGTTGTGTGTCCGAATCGATTGCGGTGATTTTATTTTCAAAAATTTCCTCTCCCTTGAAAGAAGCGGATTTAGTTACATTTTGTGCATCTAACGTCGTGTCTTTTTTGGTTTCACAGCCAAACAAAATACCTAAAGTTAAGATTACACAAATACCTATTTTCTTATCCATCGTTAGAAGTTTATTCAATAACTAATAATTTATACAAAAGTAACAAGATTACACCATATTAAAGTGAAAGTATGGCAATAGGTTATGGTAAAAATAGATTTCAGAAAGAAATTAAACGGAAAGAAAGCATGATTTACCTGATAATTGCAATACTTCCTGTAAACGTTCTTCTGTCATCGATATAAGGCAATTTGTAGACAACTTCATACGTATACATTCCATCTTGCACAAGTCTACCGCCATAGGTTCCATCCCATTCAAAATCCTTGTTCAGAGATTCAAAAACGATTGCCCCCCAACGGTTATAAATCGTAAATCTAAAATTGTACGCATCAATTCCGTCGCCGAAAACCGGTTTGAACGTTTGGTTAAACTCATCGTCATCTGGGGTAAATGAATTGGGAACGTAAAATATTACCGTTTCTTCCGTGATGAAAACATCCGTTGCACTTGCAGTGCAGCCAAATTCATTTGTAACCAAAAGAATGATTTCGTAATTAGCAGCATAATTTTCCGCGTAAGGATGCGTTGGATTCATTTCTTCTGAAAAAGGACTGCCATCTCCAAAATCCCAGGAATATGAAACTGCTCCGTTGGAATTGTTTACAAAACTAAGAACATTAGAAAAATCGGAGGCATCCGAAAGATCAAGTGTGAAATTTGCAGTAGGATTTGGGTGCACAATAACCTGCGCTTGAACGGAGTCGATGCAGCCATCTGCAGTTTCTCCAACCATGGTATAAAGTGTATTCCCAAGCGGAGAAACATTTGCCGTAGAATCATTGATTAAATTTAAAACAACTGGATTCCACGTATAAATGAACGCTCCACTTCCATTGAGTTGAGCGATTTCGCCAGCACAAATTTCAGTCAAATTGGGCGTTAAACTTAGTACTGGTAAATCTAAAACTGTAATTAATATGGAATCCGTGTTTTGACACCCATTCCCATCTGTTGCTAAAACAGAATAGAATCCTGAATTTTGAGAAATAAAACCATTTATATCACCGGTAGTTGCAATAAGATCTGTTCCTGACCAAATATAACTATTGGCTGCTGTACTGGCATTTATCGCAATTGCATCGCCAAAACAGGGTGTTGTATCGCTACTTTGTAGGGAAAATTGAGGCAGAGGAAAAATGTCAATGTCAAAGGTATCGGATGAAACACAGCCGCTCGAACTTGTCGCTAAAACAACATAATTGGTTGAAATAGTTGGTTGGAGCAAATAAACGGAAGCAGAAGGATTTGCAGTAAATGTTGGTGTCCAGGCATAAGAGAAATTTGGATCCAAAGTAGTTGTAAGGGAATTTCCAATGCAAAACGCAGTATCTGGAATGTCAAAATCCAAGGAATTCACCAATGTTAGATTCAAGGTGACAATGGAATCGCACCCAAATGAAGTAGACAATGTATCTACATAAATTCCGGAATTGAAAACCGTGTCATTTTGAAAAACGTAGTAATTGGAATCACAGATAACTTGGCTGACACTTGTATTTTTTGTTGGTTTAACGTTTACTACCACCACATCTGTTGTAGGACAAACGCCAGGGCT
>CAIYXD010000533.1 GCA_903930085.1 uncultured Flavobacteriia bacterium | reverse complement strand
TAGAAATGCTTTGTTCTTTGCAGGGAGAATAGAGATTTTTTGCGTTTCCTTGATGCGGAATGTTGCGCTGAATGTACTATCGGATTGCACAATAGCAGATGCTATAGTCGCTTCTTTATTACTGAAATAGTCTTCAATTTCTTGAATTGTAATGGTTTGTCCGACATAAGAAGGTGCATAACCTTTAACGGTAACGGTTTTGCTTTCTTGCGAATAAGCAGCATTAATGGTAAAAATAACGAAAAGTGCAACCAGCTTTTTAAGCATTCGATGTAGTGTTTATTAGTAAAATTTCAATAAAATAAATTCAATTATTCTACAACTGCAGTAATTATACTGTCCTCATCTGCAAGAGAAAGATAAAGATAGGTTGTATACCCATTTTCATTTTCTATAATCCAATAGGGATCGCCGTCGGTATCCACATTCTCCGGAAAATCAATATCTAAATCGAATTCTTTTAAAAGCTCCCTTAAAAAAAGTTTTGTTTTCTTCGTTTCTGCGTAATAAAAAGTATGGTTGTCAAATTCTTTATCTCTTATGGTGTACCATTGCTCAACTGGGACGAGCTCCGAATTTTTTTCTATTGTCACAATTCCTACTTGTGAGAATAGGCTGCTAGTCGATAGCAACGCAATTAGTATGAGGAGAAAATTTTTCATATTATTTTCAGATTTTATTTCCCAACGGAATGTTTAATTAAACGAGTAGGTGGGAATTGGTTACAAAATGGGAAATATCGCCGTTGTTTTTATAAATCTCTCGCACGATAGTAGAATTTATAGCTCCAAATTCCTGATCTGTTAGAAAGAAAACCGTTGTTATTCCTCCCAAAACATCGTTCATCTGCGCGATGGATTTCTCGTACTCAAAATCCTTTGAATCCCTCAATCCACGCACAATAGTTTGTGCGCCAACTTCCTTGCACAGATCCACGGTGAGTTTGGAATACGTTGTAATTTGAATCGCTTCGCCATGCTGAAAAAGGGATTGAATGTGTAAAATTCGATTGGAGATTTCAAATTGGCTAGTCTTGGAACTGTTAATTCCAATCGCGATAATCAACTCATCGAAAAGTTCCAAAGCCTTCCGAACAACTGCTTCATGGCCTTTTGTAAATGGGTCAAAGGAACCCGGAAAAACTCCAATTTTTTTCATGCGTAGATAAATATGAATACGAAAGATACTACAAATAGTATTAAAGACCACTTAAATCGCTTAGAATTTGATTCGGTTATGCGTTCAAACGAAAGAAACTAAAATAAACATTTCCGTACGTTCGCACCAACTCAAAATTCGGTAATTCCGTTAATTTAGTATGTCTTCCATGTTCGATAATCAGCAAACCATTTTCATTCAATAGTTTTCTGTCAAATACGATTTGCGCGATTTCAGCGTGGAACTGGTATTCATAAGGTGGATCGGCGAAAATTAAGTCGAACGTACGATCTGTTCGCTTTAGAAATGCTAGAATGTCCGATTTAATGGTTTCTATCTCTTCATTTATTTTAAAATCAATTGCATTTTTTAAAATGTAACGCAAACAATTTGAGTTCGAATCCACTGCAGTTACTTTTCCTGCTTCTCTGGAAATAAATTCAAACGAAATATTTCCTGTTCCAGCGCAAAGGTCTAAAATTTCCAAGTCGAAAAGGGACATTTGGTGTTCTAAAACATTGAAAAGACCTTCTTTGGCGAAATCGGTTGTTGGACGAGACGGAAAACTTTTAGGTATAGAAAAACGTCGGGCTTTTAAAAATCCACTAATTATACGCACCTTTTTTGTGAATTTAGAATGAAGTCAGTATTGACGGAAATTGACGCTTTTTTTAAATCGGATAAAGAACCTAGTTTCTGCACTAAATCCACACAATTTGCATTGGAACTGCCAACTCCTGGGAATACTTGAATAGCGCTTATTTCGTCCATGTATTCTTTTTGCTGTAGCGAAAACATGAAGTTATAAATGATATCGTCATTTTCTTGGTAATTAAACATGGAGTAAAACTGCAATTTATTCTCTTTCACGATGGCAAGCACGAAATAATTGGCATACACCAAAAGTTGCGCTTTGAGTTTGAAACTTGGCTCAGCAAACATTCCTCTAATGAGGTGCGAACCCTCGTGTTGAATAACGGAACGCGGAAAACGAATCACAAAAAATGATTTTACCCAAAGCGGAATTTCAAATAAATTTACAATTCCTTGTTCTGGAATACGGTTGTAATCCACATGTGACAATGGGATTTCCTTGCCAAAACACAAACTAAAAAGTACTTCCGGATTGGATTCGCTAAAAATATTTGATGGAATTAAAGTGGAACGAAAACTAGACCAAGAAATAGTACATTCCTCAAAATCTTGCAATTTTAATCCTGCTTGCTCTAAGAAATCATCCAATTGCTCCTTGTACCGATAATCTTTTTTATCCGTAAAAGAAAATTCGAATTTTTGAATTAGATCTTCTGAACTTTCAAAAAACCGAACGGAATTTTCAGATAACTCAATAAATAGTTGCCTCACAGAAGTAATTTATTCATCTTCCCAGCTTCCAGCCGTTTCATTGGATGTCAGCTTACCGAAAGATATTTTTTCGTTCTTGGAACCTTGAATTTTAGAAAAAGGAATAATACCGGAAACCTCAATAGCAGGGAAGAATTCTTCTCCAACTTGAATAGAATCTTTCACTTCCATTTTCCACTTTGCTTTGCTGCGGCTTAAAGGAATATATGGTAAATCTTCTGCATTGAATTTTTTTAAACCTGCATTTTTTCTACTTTCTGTATTCGATTTCGTTAAATACTTTGACTTAAGCAAACTAACTTGAACAGTGTCGCGCTTGAAATCTTTTAAATCTTCCGGACAAATTGGCGATTTTGCTAATTTATACGCTTCTTTTTCCGTCATATTGATATCGATTGGACGGTTGTCTCTGTAAATGAATTTACTTTCTTCCGGTGTCATTTTTCTAGATGGCACAACTCCTTGCGATTCTACAAATGGAACGGTTCCAGTATTGATGAAATAAACCAATGAATCCCAATCACTAATATATTTTCCGTTCACTTCGGAATAAATTTTCTGTGCGTAGCGAATATCCGTCAAATTTTGAATTGCCTCACTTTTGCAAAGTGTGTAGTTCTTATTGTATTCGTTGGTTTCTGCAACGCTCATCCAAGAGAAATACATGGTTACGAGTGCGCCGATTCCTGCTGCTATTCCAATAATAGACAAAATGGAAGTTTTTAATTTCCCAGAACTGTATATAATACTTAAAAACCCTGCGATGAACATTAGAATACTCGACATCAAGAACATGTTGTCTTGTTTTCCTTTAATTCCAGCAACCAATAAGAAAATTCCAAAAAAGAAGAATAGAACGGGTACCGAATATTTTTTTACAATAACTGAAAGATTAGTTTCCATATTTTATACAATTTCAATTTTTAACGTGACAAAGCTACAATTTTTTAAATTCTAGAGGTCTTACTTGCATATTTTTTTTATACCTTTTAATAATTTAATAATTCCATTCAAAATATATACCTTTAGAATCGTATGTCTCTGTCACCTCCAAATTCTGTTTTTTGGCTGCAAATGCTAGCTTTTTTCGAGCACCATCCAACGGATGATCAGCAAAAGTTGATATGTATGCTGGAAGATTTTTTACGTACAAAAGAACACAATCCCATCTTCATACTTAAAGGTTACGCAGGAACTGGAAAAACTTCTGTTCTCGGCGCTTTTGTAAAAACGCTTTCCCATTACAAGCTAAAAACGCGTTTACTCGCCCCGACTGGCCGAGCAGCAAAGGTTTTGAGTCTAAAATCATCCAAGGAAGCTTTCACCATTCACAAACAGATTTACCGCAGAAATTCTTCGGTAGATGAAAATGCAGGAATGGCGCTTGCTCAAAATTTACATTCCAATACCGTTTTTATTGTCGATGAAGCGTCAATGATTGGTGATCATTCTGTTTTAAACGATGGATCTGTTGCCTCACGGAATTTATTGGACGATCTTTTGGAATACGTGTTTTCTGGAAAAAATTGTAAATTAATTTTGCTCGGAGATGAAGGACAATTAGCTCCAGTAGGTTCTGCGGAATCTCCGGCCTTGAATCGGGAATACTTAAAAAACAATTATACTTCTCTCAATATCACTGAATTTTCCTTGACTAAAGTTTTGAGACAAGCTATAGAATCTGGTATTTTGCGCAATGCAACCTTGCTCCGTGCAGCTGAAAATGAAACCTTTCCCTTGTTTGAAACCAAAGGATTTAGCGATTTTGTACGTTTGCCTGGCGATGATTTTCAGGACGCACTAGAAAATTCGTATTCGAAACTGGGCGTGGAGGAAACCATAATTCTCACACGTTCCAATAAGCGCGCAAATGCATACAACAATCAAATTCGGGGCAGAATTCTTTGGTACGAGGACGTTTTGTGTTCTGGCGATTGCCTAATGGTTGTGAAAAACAATTATTATTGGGTAGACGATCAGACAAAAATGGGCTTTATTGCCAATGGTGAATCCCTTAAAGTTATTCGCGTAAAACGCTTGGAGGAAATGTATGGGTTTGAATTTGCCCGAATCAGTGTGAAGTTTGTGGACTATGAGTCGCTGCCAGAAATCGAAGTTCTCGTTTTTCTAGAATCTTTACAGTCGGAAGGTCCTTCCATTTCCCGCCAACGCTTGAAAGAACTGTTTTTTGCCGTAGAACAAGATTACCAACACGAAAAAAATAAGAAAAAACGCTATGCGTTAATTTTGGAAAATCCATATTTCAACGCGCTACAGATAAAATATGCGTATGCGATAACGTGCCATAAATCACAAGGCGGACAATGGGAAAATGTCTACATTGATCAAGGTTATATCGCGCCGGAAATGCTGAATTCCGAGTATTATCGCTGGTTGTACACT